>JBDSGK010000167.1:0-9221 GCA_039919015.1 Ferruginibacter sp. | reverse complement strand
CAATTAAAAAACATTCAAACACCTTTAACCCCGGCTCAAACATTCAGTGATGATCCCCTGAGGATGATGAGGGCCATTCGTTTTGCAAGCCAGTTAAATTTTACCATACACCCCGAAACATTTGCTGCCATTGTTGAAAATGCGGGGAGGATCAGGATTGTAAGTGGAGAAAGAATTGCTGATGAGCTCAATAAGATCTTAATGAGCGATAAACCTTCAATAGGTTTTGACCTGTTGTATAAAAGTGGGTTACTGAAAATTATCTTCCCGCAAATGGTTGACCTGGCCGGGGCTGAATATATTGATGGCATGGGGCATAAGGATAATTTTTATCATACCATACAGGTGATTGATAATATTGCAAAAAATACAGACGACCTCTGGTTGCGCTGGGCTGCAGTATTACATGATATTGCAAAACCTGCCACCAAAAAATTTGAAGAAGGGCATGGCTGGACATTTCATGGGCATGAAGTCATCGGCGGCAGAATGGTGCCCAAAATATTTACCCAGCTTAAACTTCCGCAAAACGAAAAAATGAAATTTGTGCGCAAACTGGTGGAACTGCACTTAAGGCCCATCAGTCTTACCAAAGAGAATATCACCGATAGTGCCATCAGGAGATTATTATTTGATGCGGGGGAAGATTTTGATGCATTGATGACCTTGTGTAATGCTGACATCACATCAAAGAATAAGCATAAGGTAAAGCGTTTTCTGGAAAATTTTGACATGGTTCGACAGCGTTGTGCCGAAGTGGAAGAAAAAGATCATTTGCGCAACTGGCAACCGCCAATAACCGGCGAGTTGATCATGCAAACATTTAATTTACCTCCCTGCCGTGCAGTGGGAGATATCAAAAATGCAATTCGTGAAGCCATATTAGACGGGTTGATCCCCAATGAGTATGAGGCTGCTTATGAGTTTATGCTGGTGAAGGCAAAGGAATTAGGAATTGGTAATTAGGAATTGGGCCTTAAATCAGTTATACTCCTGAGTTATGCACAAACTCTGTAATTTGAGGGCCTAATTCCTAATTCCTAATTCCCTATTCCTTGCATTTAATTCTCAATTCTTAATTCTTAATTCTTAATTTTACCCCATGGCTATTTTACGATTCAGAATATATTGGGAAGATGATGACAGTGTGTACCGGGATATTGCTATACGGCATACCCAGAGTTTCTTCGACCTGCACAGTACCATTCTAAAAAGTTTCGAATTTGATTCGATGCATAAAGCGACTTTTTACCGCAGTAATGACAACTGGTTGCGTGGAAGGGAAATATCGCTGGAGAAATATGATAAAGATTATAAAGCGGAGCCATTGATCATGTCGGAGACGATTATTGGTTCAGAGATCAGCAACCCCAACCAAAAATTCATTTACGAATATGATTTTAATAAGTTCTGGCATTTTATGGTAGAACTGATCACGGTTGATAAAGAAGAAAACAGTAAACTCAGTTATCCCACTTGTATCCGTACAGAAGGCATTGCACCATCACAATATGGTACAAAGGGACTTGTTGACAGCCGCCTGGCTGAGATGGAAGAAAAATATGACCTGAGGCCCGATGCCATGTCGGATGGTTTTAGTGAAGAAGGTGAAGATGCTGATGGCGTGGAAGCAGATGGTGAAGAAGAAGCTCAGCCGGATGAAGCGAATGATGGATTTTAAAAAAATCAAAAATCAAAAATCAAAATTCCCCCCGGGCTCTTTACAAGCTCCAATCTTTATGATTCAAAACGCATCGCTTAGTAATCCTCCGCCCGCTGGCGGAGCCAGGGGTAAGACCTGCATCGTTATCGTTGGCCCAACCGCAGTTGGTAAAACTTCCATCGCTGTTCAAACAGCACTCCATTTTCAAACAGAGGTCATATCGGCCGACAGCCGCCAATGCTTTAAAGAATTGAATATCGGCGTTGCCAAGCCTTTGGCTGAGGAGTTGCAACAGGTAAAGCATCATTTCATCAGTTCTCATGCTATACAGGACGATATGAACACGGCTGTTTTTGAACAGTATGCCCTGGATAAAGCAGCTGGAATTTTTAAGCACCACGATGTGGCGGTGGTTGTTGGCGGTACCGGCCTGTATGTAAAAACATTTTGCCAGGGTATTGATGAAGTGCCGGTTGTTGATGACAAGATCAGGAAAAAAATAAATGCCGAATTTGAGTGGGAGGGACTGGAATGGCTGCAAAAAGAAGTTGAACAAAACGATCCGCTTTATTATGCAAAGGGCGAAATTAAAAACCCTCATCGTTTGTTGCGGGCGCTGGAAGTGAAATTATCTACCGGCAAGTCGATCATCGAATTTCAAACACAGGAAAAGAAACCCCGTGATTTCAATATCATAAAAATAGGATTGGAGTTACCCAAAGAACAACTGCATAAAAATATCAATGGCAGGGTAGATGCCATGATGAAAGCCGGTTTATTGCAAGAAGTAAAAAAACTGGTTCCCTATAAAAAATTAAATGCACTGCAAACCGTGGGCTACCGTGAATTATTTGGGCACCTTGCCGGTGATCTTTTGCTACCCGATGCAGTTGAGATCATTAAAATAAATACCCGGCAATACGCCAAAAGGCAAATGACCTGGTTTAAAAAAGATGAAGAAGTGATGTGGTGTGAGCCGGAGTTTGAGAAATTGATTGAGATAGTAAAACAGCAAATACTTTAAATATCCAGATCCTAGCTGTATGAACATGGGTTGAAAAAATTGATCATTATGCATGCCCTGATACAATCAGGTGTGACAAAGAAGGCATAAGTGATTCCCAAAAGCTTTTGTGTGAATTTTAAAATTATGTTGGAGAACACTTGCGCCAGTGAAGGTAATAAAATGGGTTTAATTGCGGGTAAGTATAAGTTGCACTCCTGTAGTTGTTACCGGTAAAGAGCCTATGCCCATGCCCCTTAATGGAATTTGTATATATGGCTCAACACGGATATTTATTTTTTTGCCAAGAGATTGCTGGTAACCTCCGCCAATGTTCAATTGCGCTGCTGGGTAGTAGCTGGTGCTTTTGTAAGTACTGTTAATATCCTGTGGTTGACCACTTATCAGGGATTTGTAACTATTACTTTCTTTCGTCATCAGGTAGGTAGATACTCCAGCCTTTGCGTAAAATCCATTTTTCTTCTTTGAAAAATCATATTTGATACTAACTGGTACTTCAATAAAAGTACTGGTTCCGGTAAGGCTTGTTACTTTCATATCAGGAGGCATAGCCCCGTTTTTTGGCGTAAAATACTTTCCTTGTGCATAGTATTTTTTTTGTGTTATCTGTACACCCGTTTCGAACGAAAGTTTTTTGTTTACCTCCAAGCCAAGTATTAGCCCGGTACTAAGTCCTGGTTTTGTCGAGTGCTGCCCTTTTACCTGGTTAAGTGCTGCGCCTGCGCCTATTCCAAAGTATATGGAAGGTTTCGCCCGTTTCTTTTTATCTGGTTTGGAGGATGTTGGTTTATCAGCTTCCTCTTTCTTATTTTCTTTATCAGTCTCGTCCAAATTTTCTGTACCGGGGTTACTGATGGTAATTTTTAATTGCTGCACACTGGTAATTGGGTTTTTATTTTTTGATGAAAATAATCCGGTTTCATCTGTTTGAAAGCTATCATTCATATCATCTGCCGCACTTCCTGTTATATCAACTTTCATTTGTGAAGCGGTGTTGCCTCTCATCTTACTTCGCAAAAATGTATTATCACTTACTTCTAAAGGCTGCTGCAAGTTTAATGTATTTGATGAATTTAAAACTGAAGTTAAATTACCAGAGGTTTGTGCATTGCTTAACGTTGTTTCATTACCAACCTGCGTTTTATTTGCCTGCTTTACGTTAGCTTCAATTGTTTGGTTATTAGAATGATTATATATTAAATAGGTTACGGTGCAGCCGCCAATTAAAAGCAATGCAAGCAATAAAGCTGTATAACGGTGTTTTAAAGCAGCAGGGTTTACGCTGCCGGTTAATGTTGCAGGCCCTGTCAAAAAAGGAATCAGGTCATCAAAATTACCTTGCGTTGTTTTCAACGGGTAATTTTCAGATGCTTTCTGAAACAGCTCGTCCATATGGTCATTTATATCCGGCATAGTAAGGCTTCTTCATTTTTTTTAATATTGTTTTGTAACAGCTGCCTGGCACGGGCTAAACATGATTTGGAAGTACCTACCGGGATCTTTAGGATATCGGCAATTTCCAGGTGATTATATCCATCAATTACATACAGGTTAAAAACAGAGCGGTATTGCGGAGCCAGTTCTTTAATCAATACAATCAATTCTTTGTGCAGCAACATTTGCTCCCCGTTTTCAGTTGCGTCAACAGTTTCCCAAATGTGTTCCGGTATCCCGCCGATTTCGGGAGTCATTTTACCCCGACGCAATTCGTCAATGGCCGTATTGATCATAATCCGTTTTAAATAACCCATCAACATGCTTTCAGTATTGCCATCTACATGTGGTTTATATTGGTCAATTTTGTTAAAGAACTTGATAAACCCATCATTAGTGGCATCCACAGCTTTATCGTACCTATATATGTACCTGAAAACTGTTTTTAAGGCAAAACCATAATATCGTTCGTAAAATACCTTCTGATATTTATGATCCCTTTTTACACAGCCATTTAATATAAGGGTTAAACTTTCCAAATGCCTTTTCTGTCTTTTTATTTTTTTACGCTAGTTGAAATATGTACAGTCTAAAATTTAATCAGGTAACCTACTAGTTAGTACGGGTGGACTTTAAAAAGGGTTGCAAAGTTTATATTAATTTTAAAAACCTGCTCCAGACAAATTTATTTTGACATAATATGAGCCATTTTAATCACTCAGTTTAATTAAACATAATTAAGGGGTTAGCTTCATTTTCTATAAATCTCTCTCTCTCTCAAATCCATAAACAAATTCAAAGATACTATGTTGTAATTGTCTTTTTCCAGCTTAAGTATATAAAAGGCATTTTATCCTTAGTGGCAATTATAATTAGCACCATTTTTTTTGACCAGTACTGAAAAATTAAACTCCTTTTAAACGTTGTGGTTTATGCTTCTTTTCATCATAGGAATTAGAATTTTATATGCGAGGTTTTAAGGCTCTGATCTGTTGATGGTCGAGGACCAGGCATCACCATTGGAACTAACTACCACTGCAAAAAGCAATCTACATGAAAAAAAAGGGGTTCATTTCAGACTGGCAAGCCAGAATAATCTGTTTCATTTTTACATCATTGATAATAAATTTCAATTTGCTGCAACCCATGTTTCTGAATAACCGTATTAATTATTGCATTACTTATTTGCAAAAAAAAATACCGCTTTTTATGTAGCAATATTTTTTAAAGTAAATCAAATCTCCTTTTGCTTCTCAACAGAAAGGCAGGTAAGAAGTGCAAAAAAATAATTTCTATAAAAAAATTTAAATTAAAAAAATTATGAAACAGTTAAAAATGTCCGCAGCTTTTATTTCAACAGTTATTATTATGATATCCTGTCAGAAACAGGCTGATCTAATACCTAAAAGTGAAGCAACAAAGTCTAATGACGTGTCAATAAACAGAACAGAAAACAAAGAAGAGTCATTCGGAGGAGGAAACAAACATGTTTATACTTTAAGTAACCAGGTAAGTGCTAATGCAGTGATGGATTATCAACGGGCTACTAACGGAACACTTACGTTTAGTGCTTCTTACCCCACTGGCGGTACGGGTACGGGTGGCGGGCTTGGAAACCAGGGTGCAATTGCACTGGATGAAAATGGAGAGATATTATTGGCTGTTAATCCGGGCAGTAACAGTATCTCCTTGTTTAATATTACTGAGAATGGTTTAACCCTTAGGTCAACTGTATCTTCCGGTGGTATGAGGCCCGTAAGTATAACTATGGAAAATGATATTGTGTATGTATTGAATGCGGGAGGTACTGGCAATATTTCTGGATTCAGGCTTAACAATAATATGCTTATCGCTATTGCTAATTCAACCAGTCCTTTAAGTTCTGCCTCATCCGGTGCTGCGCAGGTTTCTTTTGTAAATGAAGGCAAAGTGCTGGTAGTAACAGAAAAAGCTACCAATAAAATTATTACATATACAGTTAATGCCTCAGGAGTACCTGGCATGATGCATTCAATCAATTCTTCTACTGCCACGCCTTTTGGTTTTGATGCCGGAAATAATGGAAATATTTTTGTTTCCGAAGCAGCAGGCGGTGCTGCAGGTGCAAGTAAACTTTCATCATACCATGTAAATAATGATGGGTCAATTTCATTATTAACCGGTTCAGTTGGTGCCAATCAAAGCGCTGCATGCTGGGTGGTTATAACAAATAATGGCAAATATGCTTACACAACAAATACCGCCAGTAATAACCTTTCTAATTTCGATATTAATAATGCCTCAGGTGCTATAAGTGTGAATACTGCAATAGCAGCCACAACAGGCATGGGGCCTATTGATGCAGCGTTGAGTAATAATTCGAAATACCTGTATGTGTTAAACTCCGGCAGCCATAGTATTGGTGTTTATATGGTTGATAATAATGGAAGTTTAAGTAATATACAAACTGTAAGCGGTGTTCCGGCAGGCGCTACAGGCCTTGCAGCAAGATAAAATTGTTGTAATACTTATTGAAAAAGCGGCTGCATTTTTTGCAGCCGCTTTTTTTACTGTAAATGATAATAGTAAAAATAAGTTCAGCAACCGGGGATAGTAAACAGGATTAACACCGAATTGTATTGAACAGTAAATGAAAATTACAACAGCAGCTTGAATGCCTACAGGATGCGACAAAAGAAAAAAAATACCCCGAAGATCTCCGGGGTACCTATAAGCAATTGGTCAGGGGTTAAAATTTTAATCCAACTGTAGCTATTACATTTCCTCTTTGCTGTTTAAGTGTGGCATAAGTATTTGCCCGGTCTTCCAAACGGTACGGAAAGCTAACATCTTTATTTGTAGCATGTACATAACTGAGGTCAACAAAAAAACCTTTGTTGCGGTAACCGAGGCCACCACTTAATAACATGCGGCTGGCTTTGTAGGCAGCGTCTTTATAAGGGTTACCATAATAAGCAAATCCTAACCGGGCCATAATAATATTAAACTTAAGCTCTCCACCAACCTTAAAATTAAAGTTGCCCTTGTAATCATTTTTTACAACACGGTTTAATGCTTTATAGTAAATTTTTTCTTCGTCGGTTACGGTTTCATTATCACTGCTGAACCTGCTGCCTTTGTGGTGCACATATTCAATATCGGCACTGATAAATCCTTTTTGCCTGGTCACATCCTTCACTTCCCTGAAAACATCAGAAGCACTGATGATGGCTTTGAACGGTGTGCTTTGTACATATTTTGCTTTGCCAGGTTCGTTGTTGGTAAATGTTTGGGATGTTACATTGAAACTGGCAACAGGATTTTCAACTGCGGTTGTTAAAGATGTTGTCCGGGTATCTTCCAAAAACATCCAGGTAGGCGTGTGTATGGCCAGGCCCAGGCGTATATAATCCTGCGGCCTGTAGATGATGCCGAGTTTTGCATTCAATCCGGTTCCCTTCGTTTTAAAATCATCCACGTATTCAAACTGTTTAAAATGATTGGAGCTGTTGGCCGAAGTATCCGATTCTTTAAAATAAGTATTGCTGGTATAATCAACCAACGGTATGCCAATGCTTGCGCCAATGAACCATTTGTCTTTACTGTTGTGTGCAAAACCAATGGCGAGTTCAGAAATGGCCCCTTTGGTCTTTTTGATCATTTCCTGTTGCAGCGCCTGTCCTGCATCCAGGATATATTCCGGTGCACCTTTTACCTGTGTAACGCCATTAATGGTTACCGTATCTATCAGGTAAGTATATAATGCCGGTGCTGTTGTGTAAGCGAACGAACCGGAGTTTATAGCTTCATCGATCGTCAACCCACTCTTTGCAAATTCCTCTGCAAACTGTTCGCTGAAAGAGCTGTAATTATTCAGTCCGCTGTAACGCACTTCGTTATTAAAATTGGCAGTTTGCGTAATGGCAATGCTAAAGGCACTGCTGCTTTGCGGATCGTTGCCAATTGGATGCCCAAACACCCAGCCGCTGGTTCCAAACCCAACACTGTTCTTATTATTTTTTGAATCAGTATCCCTGAATTTGGCTTTGTTATTATTTAAAAAGAAACCGGGTGTAATTACAAATTCGTTTGTCTTGTAAAAACCAAGCCCGGCGGGGTTTACATAAGTTGCAGTAATATCTCCTCCCAACGAACCCATCACCCCCCCGATTGCCATGTTACGTGCCGTGCCATTTTGCGGGTAAAAAGAATAACGGATAGCATCCTCGGGAACCTGGGCGTGAATAACAGCACTTGAAAATAAAAAGATGAGGAGTAAATATTTTTTCATGCAATAACTTTTTCTAAAATAATAATTTTAAGTTGAAAATTGTTTACTAAAATACTATAGATCTTCGCTTAGTTCTTCTACATTTCCTCCCCCTTGGGGGAGATAGAGGGGGCTGGGGCTTTTCTTATCCTCCTCTGCCCGGCCTGCTCACAGAGCCCGAACCGCTGCTTCCTGATGATGAACTTCCGCTGCTGCTGTTGGTATTGCTGGATGAAGGGGTATAAGTTCTTGTCTCGTTTGATGAAGAATTATTATTGTTACGAGGTACAAGTATCCGCCTGCTTTCTGTGCGGTTTGTACTCCTGTTACTGTTATTATATTGTGTTGAAGGGTTTGCCCACGTTATTGTGCCCGTTGTTTTACCCGTTGCCACTTTTGTATTGTATCCATTATAGGCATTCAGGTTAACCATACGGGGTGTTGTATTTACAGGCGTATATAGTTTTGTGGTATAAATGGCCCACGGGTAATAATAGGGGTTATAATAATATCCATAATTCATGCAATTGCAAACCGTATAATTGTAAGGGCTGTTATTGTATTCATAATCATCCCTGAAATCTCTCCAGCGGCGGTCACGGATACTCATCGTGATCTCGTAATCATCTTTTGCATCATATCTCACCTGCTCTTGTTTTTCTGAACGGTTCTCTTTTTCAATGATCCTGGCAGGGGAATAATACACATCATCGGGGGTTTGGCCTGTTTTATAGGCGGTGCTGCAACTGCTGAAAGCAGCCACAGATAAAGCTACAAGTAAAGTTTTTGATTGCATGGCGATTTGTTTAAAGCATTTAAAATTGAAGTTACTACTTTTGTGCAGTTTAGAA
>JBDSGK010000166.1:0-10009 GCA_039919015.1 Ferruginibacter sp. | reverse complement strand
ATTCATTTCGACAAAACAATTGAGAAAGGACATCCATTTGCTTATCATGTTTATGGAACAGCATTAACTGTAACAACGGTAGATTGCCTGAGAGGCACTTATGAAATTGATGCAGTAAAAGTGGTGCATGATTTTGGCAGCAGCATGAACCGGGCTGTTGACCTGGGCCAATGCGAAGGAGGCATTGTACAGGGCATTGGCTGGATGACGATGGAAGAAGTGATCTATAATGATGAAGGCAAATTATTATCCAATGCATTATCAACGTATAAGATCCCCGACATCTACTCCATACCAAAAAGCCTGGATATAAAATTCCTGAATACAGATGGCAATGATATGGCCATCTTCAGATCAAAAGCTGTAGGGGAGCCGCCATTAATGTATGGCATTGGCACTTATTTCGCCATTCGCAATGCGGTTTTGGCATTTAATCCCGATTCAAATATCTTATATGATACCCCCATAACACCTGAAAAAGTTTTGATGGGTTTATATAAATAAAAAGGGGGCTAAAGCCCGGTTCTTATTGGATTTGTAGCTCCGCCCTGAAGGGTGGAGCAATTCAATCGAATCTTGAATTGCCCTGTTTGTTTTGAATTGTCTTGTCCTTCTGATTGCCCTGTCCTTCTGAATTGCCCTGGCCTTCTGAATTGCCCTGGCCTTCTGAATTGCCCTGGCCTTCAGGCCAGGGAAAATAATAAAAATAATCATGGGCTTTAGCCCGGAATAAATAGCGTGAAAAATAAAAAAATAATATACAGTAACCGCTGCTGGTTTGATGGAAAACTTCAACCGGCAACTGTATGTATTGAAAATAACAGGATCACCGAAATACATCATCTTAAAATGGATGGTGCAGAAGATGTTGGCGACCATATTTTAATGCCCGGTATCATTGATGCTCATGTGCATATCAACGAGCCCGGAAGAACAGACTGGGAAGGCTTTGATACCGCAACGCAGGCTGCAGCAGCAGGAGGGGTTACGACTATTGTAGACATGCCGCTAAATGCGATACCCGTTACCACTACGGTAAAAGCTTTTAATGAAAAACTGGAAGCGTCAAAAAATAAAATGCATGTTAATGTTGGTTTTTATGGAGGATTGATACCGGGTAATCAAAATGACCTGGAAGGATTGATGCAGGCAGGCGTTTTGGGTATCAAGTGTTTTCTTACTCACTCGGGTATTGATGAATTTCCCAATGTTGGCGAAAAAGAAATTGATGAGGCCATGCCCATCATTGCAAAATACGGATTGCCTTTATTGGCACATTGCGAGATCTTTGAAAAAGAGGTCGACAATAAATTCTCAGAGTACCCCAATAGCTATCGTTATTATTTGGAAAGTCGCCCAAAGCAATGGGAGAATGATGCGATAGACCTGATGATCAAACTCTGCCGCAAACATCATTGCAAAACACATATTGTACATGTATCATCTGCAGAGGCGCTGCAGAGAATTGCCGATGCAAAAAAAGAAGGGCTGCCCATTACTGCCGAAACCTGTGCACACTATATTTATTTTAATGCAGAAGATATTCCCGATTCAAATTGTTTGTATAAGTGTGCACCGCCCATCCGTGAAAAGGAAAATAATTTGCAGTTGAAAAAAGCATTTAATAGCGGCATACTGGATTTTATTACAACGGATCATTCGCCGGCACCGCCCGATATTAAAGAACTGGAAAGCGGGAACCTGCAAAAAGCATGGGGAGGTATTGCCGGCCTGCAGTTTTTGTTGCCTGCATCATGGACGGCAATGAAAGAAAATATTTCCATTGAAAAATTCATTCCTTTGCTTACTGAACGCCCGGCCAGTTTTTTACAGGCGGAAAAAAGAAAAGGGAAGATCGCTGTTGGATATGATGCCGACCTTGTTGTTTGGGACCCGGATGAACAATTTGAAGTGAAGCCGGTAGATATTTTACACCGGTATAACTGCAGCCCTTATTGCGGACAAGATCTCTTTGGAACAGTTCAGCTAACAATTGTAAACGGGGTTACTGTTTTTATGAAGGGTAAAATAGTTGATAAAGAAAGCAAGCAAGGCAAAATAATCTTAGCAAAAACTAATAAACTTTAAATAATAATGCTCTAAAAGTCCTTTACGCCAACCGGCGGAGTGGATTTAGGAGGGGCTTAAAATTCAGGACAATGGCTTTTGAAAAAATAAAAGAAATAATCAAGGAAGCACCGGCATTTGCACAGTTAATTGACCTGGCAGCTGAAAGGCTGGGCGGAAAAGTATTGTATGCTACTGATGATTTTTTTGCCGAAAAAGAAAACTTGTTAAAACCAACAAGGGGAATTTTTATCACTGATAAATATACCGATCGTGGTAAATGGATGGATGGCTGGGAAAGCCGCCGCAAACGTACACCTGGGCACGATTGGGCTATAATTCAATTGGCAACACCGGGGAAGATACTGGGGTTTGATATGGATACAAATTTTTTCCTTGGTAATCATCCGCCAAATGCTTCAGTGGAAGCTGTGTACCTGAATGATGCAGATCCTGTAAAGAATTGGGATGATATTGCATGGAAAGAGATCTTGCCTAAATCGCATCTTGATGCCGGCTCACAAAATTTTTATGAAAGCAACAGTGATGCGGTCTTTACACACCTCCGCCTGCACATTTATCCTGATGGTGGTGTTGCAAGACTGAGGGTATATGGCGAAGTATTTAAGAACTGGAACAATGTTGCTGCTCATGAAGAAATAGACCTGGCTGCTGCCATCAACGGCGGCAAAGCCATTGCCTGTAATGATATGTTCTTTAGTGCCATGGGCAATCTCATCATGCCGGGCCGTGGTGTTAATATGGGTGATGGTTGGGAAACCAAGCGCAACCGAACGCCGGGCAACAGGGATTGGGTTATTTTAAAACTGGCAACGCCCGGCAATATTGAACGCATTGTTGTGGACACCTGCCATTTCAAAGGCAACTATCCTGATAGCTGTTCAATTGAAGCCTGCATTTCTGAAAATGATGATGACGTTATAAATAATAAAGTTGAATGGCGATCTTTACTGCCTGCTCAAAAATTGCGTGCTGATCAGGAACATGAATTTATAAAGGAGATCGATCAGGTAAGGGATGTTACACATGTGCGGTTAAATATTTTTCCTGATGGCGGGATCAGCAGGCTACGTTTATTTGGCAAGAAAAAAGGATAACTAATGCTTGGAATTATTTTATTGTCGGTGCTGGGTTTTGTTTTGGTTATGCTTACTGCGATAACGTATTACCTGCGTACGGTTGCCAAAGCGTACGAAGCCGATGATGATGTTGATAAAAAGAAAACGGAAATTTATTCTTTACAAGATTTTGTGTACACTGCCATCATCCTGGTTTCCGTTGCCATGGTTGGTGCATTGTATATGTATGTAAAAGGCACACCATGGGAAGGTCATTTAATGGAATGGCTGAATATTGTCATCCGGTTAATGCACATCACTTTTGGCATTGCCTGGATTGGAGCATCTTTCTATTTTGTTTTTTTAGAGAATGCCCTCAACCGTACAAAAGATGTTCGTGATGAATTGGCTGGTAATCTCTGGGCCATACATGGCGGCGGGTTTTATTATCTCGAAAAATATAAGGCTGCACCCAAAACAATTCCTAAACATTTACACTGGTTTAAGTACGAAGCATACTTCACCTGGTTATCGGGTTTCTGTTTATTGTTCGTGGTCTATTATTTTAATGCATCTGCTTTATTGATAGATAAAAATGTAATGGACATTGAACCACTCTACGGTATTACCATCGGTGTAGGTTCTTTTGCGGTTGCCTGGATCATCTATGACCTGCTTTGTAAATCTCCCTTAATAAAAAACAAAGTTGTATTTACTTTAGTTGGTTTTGTGATCTTAACCGGCTTCGCTTATTTCTACAGTCATGTTTTCAGCGGTCGTGCTGCATATATACACTTTGGTGCGATGATCGGCAGTATCATGGTGGCCAATGTTTTCTTTGTAATTATTCCTGCACAAAAAGCCATGGTAAAAGCCGCCCGTGAAGGAGTGCCCGTAGATCCACAACTGGGGAAAAATGCATTGAACCGTTCTTTGCACAATAACTATTTTACCCTGCCGGTATTGTTCGTGATGATCAGCAATCATTTTCCAACAACATTTGGATATGAAGATCCTTGGCTGGTATTGATTATCATTTCTTTAGGAACTGCCGGCGTAAAACATTACCTTAACCTTAGGGAAAAAGGCCAGTTGTCGGTTTGGGTAATGCCTGTTTCTGTTGTGATATTGCTGGCCGGCGCTTTTATTTCGGCACCGCCAAAAGACCTGGGAGCATGTAATTCAAAAATTGAATTCAGCGAAGTGAATGCGATCATACATGCAAGATGTATAAGCTGTCACTCATCAAAACCAACTGATGATGTATATAAAGCTCCGCCCAATGGCGTGATGTACGATACCCCGGATGATATTGTGCGGAAGAAAGAACTGATCATGCAGCGGGTTGTTATTACAAAAACAATGCCCCAGAATAATAAGACCAATATGACAGATAAAGAAAGAGATATTATCAGGTGCTGGATAGAGCAGGGAGCGGTGATAAAGTAAAAAGTAAAAACCTGCCTGCCGGTAGGCAGGATCAAAAGTATAAAAATTCGATATGACGATAAAAGCCTTTAATAAATTAAATAAAGAAGAGAAAGCTAAACAACTGCTGAGTTGCTGTGGTTCTTCAACCTGGGTGGCGATGATGATGAAGCGATTCCCTTTTGGGGGTGAAGTAGACCTGGTTGAGGCAGCAACGGATATTTGGTACAACCAATGTAGTGGCACCGACTGGCTGGAATCATTTACACATCATCCAAAGATCGGCGATGTAAAGAGTCTTACTAAAAAATTTGCAGGTAAGGAACAGGCTTCGGTTGCAGCAGCTTCTAAAAAAACCATAGCAGCTCTTGCCAATGCGAATAAAGAATATGAAGCGAAATTTGGATTTATTTTTATTGTATGTGCAACGGGCAGATCTGCATCAGACATGTTGCGCCTGCTGGAAGACAGGTTAAGTAATACAATAGGCGAAGAATTGCATATTGCCATGGGTGAACAGATGAAGATCAGCATTCTCCGATTTCAAAAACTAATTACTGAAGGAAACTGGAGCCAGTTAAACCCCAGCCAGCTTACTACACATGTGCTGGATACCTCGGGGGGCATGCCCGGAAAAAATATCAGCATCCGTTTGCAAATGCCCGTAAATGGTGCCTGGCAAACCATTGCGCAGGGTATCACGAATGTTGATGGAAGAATTGCTGACCTGTTACCTGCCCAAAAAAATCTGGCCCAGGGAAATTATAAACTGGTCTTTGATACCGGCAATTATTTTGCGGCACAAAAAACAAAAGGCTTTTATCCTGAAGTGGAAATACAGTTCACCGTTTTTGATACCGCACATTATCATGTGCCTTTACTGATCAATCCATTTGGATATTCAACTTATAGAGGTAGTTAAAAACCCAGCCCCCTCTATCTCCCCCAAGGGGGAGGAAATGTTGAAGATATAAGCGAAAGTTAACAAAATTAAAAAATAGTTTAAAAATTAAAAACTGCCAATTTCTAGTTCCCTCTCTCCTGAGCTTGTAGAAGGATGGAGAGGGTTGGGGTGAGGCCAAAAATAAAAACATGAATGTATCAATTCCGGCTGACAAAAAAGAACAACTGTTCAATAAATTAAAAGAAGCCAATAGTTCTTTTCAGCAGATCTATCCAGGCGACAGAAGCGAACGCCAGCCTGTACACACTTTGTATGGTGGTGCAAATTTATTTAAGCATGATTCAGCAATTTCACTTGGTAAACGTGCGTTGGAAATATTTGAGACCTATGCACCGGATCATAATGTTTTTGGTAACGTATTTGGAATGGATACCAGGACCAGCTTCAGCAAAAAAATTTACAATAAGGTAATTGCCAAGTTAAGAGCAGAAGCCATTGAAGATTTCAGAATTGATTTTGAAGATGGCTATGGCAACCGCAGTAATGAAGAGGAAGATGAAACAGCCCGTACTGCTGCATTGGAAGTTGCCAAGGGAATGAAAGAGAAAACCTTACCTCCATTTATCGGGATAAGAATAAAACCTTTTACGGAAGAAATGAAAGAAAGGGGATTGCGTACACTGGATATTTTTGTAAGTACGCTGGTAAAAGAAAGCGGTGGTAAGCTCCCTGATAATTTTATTGTGATGCTACCTAAGGTCACCATTCCGGAACAGCCCGCAACCCTTGCGCATTTTTTTGATATACTGGAAGCAGAATTGAAAATGGAAAAAGGGACATTGAAAATGGAGATGATGGTGGAAACCACCCAGGCCATTATGGATATTAATGGAACCAATCCTTTGTACAGGTTCATTAAAGCCAGCAGCGGCAGGTGCATTGCCATGCATTTTGGTACTTACGATTATACAGCCAGTTGCAGCATTACGGCGAGGTACCAGGAGATGGATCACCCGGTTTGTGATTTTGCACACCACATGACCAAAGTAGCACTGGCACATACCGGCATCTGGTTAAGTGATGGCGCCACCAACACCATGCCTATTGGTCCACATAGGGGCGATGCCTTAACTGCAGCACAGTTGCTGGAGAACAGGGATACGGTTCACCACGCCTGGAAAAAAGGGTACGATCATATCCGCCATTCTTTGTGGAATGGTTTTTACCAGGGCTGGGATCTTAATCCCGCACAATTTCCCATGCGTTATGCTGCGGTGTATGCGTTCTTTTTAGAAAGCTATGACGATGCAGTAGAACGTTTAAAAACATTTGTAGAAAAAGCAGCAAGAGCAACATTGATCGGTGATGTATTTGATGATGCTGCAACAGGACAGGGGCTATTGAATTATTTTTTACGTGCACTGAACAGCGGGGCCATCACCGAAGAAGAAGTGTTGGTAACCGGCTTAACATTGGATGAGATACGAGGCCGGTCATTTAAAAAGATCTTAGAAAACAGGAAGAAATAACTGTTAGGGTGAGTCACCCCAAAAGGGTGACTCACCCAGCCATAAAAAATAAATATGAATGTATGGGAATTCATAAATAATAAATTAGCTTCTACAAAACAAGTGGTGTTATTGTATGTGTTAAAAAGTGAAGGAAGTTCTCCCGGAAGACAGGGTTTTAAAATGGCTGTTGCGGCCGATGGAACATTTTACGGAACAATTGGAGGCGGGATCATGGAGCATAAGCTGGTGGAGAAAGCAAAGTCAATGTTACAACAAAATGAAAGTTCTGTTTTGCTCATGCGGCAACATCATGATAAAGAACATGCCAACAATCAATCAGGCATGATCTGTTCGGGCAGCCAGTTGAATGCATTTATTCCATTGTCAGCTTTAGATAAGCAAACCGTTGAAAAGATACTCCGGTCTGAAAAAAATACCATACGGGTTTCTTCAAAAGGAATTGTGATAACCAATGATCCTGCGCAAGGACTGCAATACAAAGCAGACACAGACTGGCTTTACAGCGAAGCCCTCAACCAGCAACCGGTAATACATATCATAGGTGGTGGCCATGTAGGACTGGCCTTATCGGAACTCATGCATTACCTGGGGTTTTATATCAAGCTATATGATGACCGGCCCGAACTCAATACCATTGCGGGCAATTCATTTGCACACGAAAAGCATATCATCAATTATGAAACAGCCGGCGATCATTTTATGTATGTTGAAAATGATTGTGCAGTTATTATGACAGTGGGTTACCGGACTGACAAGAGCGTTTTAAAACAATTGATGACAAAACCATTTTTTTATCTTGGGCTTCTTGGCAGCGATCATAAAATAAGCCTGTTGCTGCATGAACTTGAAACAGAAGGATCTTCTCCACGATCATTGCAAAATATCCATACGCCCGTAGGCATTAATATTTTCAGCAAAACAACAAAGGAAATTGCAGTGAGCATTGCAGCAGAAATAATCAGGGAAAAAAATAAAGAATTACCAACCGGACGTAAACAAAGCTGACGCTTGTAATAATCAAACCTATTTAATACCTTACCTGTTGATCGAGTCTTTTTCAACTTTAATTATTTGCTTATGAAAATGAATGCAGGCGTATGGATCGGGCTAGTAGCCGGGCTGGGCGGGTTAATTATTGGCGTGGGTAGTGTGTTGGTTAACGGCGGACCGGCGGGAGTTTATATAGCAGCAGGCATATTACTTTTGTTCGGGGGTATGTTCTTTCTTTTTTATAAACTTTTATTCGCTCCCATGATACTGGCCAGCCGCTTGCGCAAAACGGGTTTGCCAGGTAAGGCCCTTATCAAAGAAGTTCGTGATACAGGTGTTACTGTAAATAACAGTCCGCAGGTAAAACTTTTATTGGAAATTAAAAACTCATTTGGACAAAAATATACAACTACTATCCGCACCCTGGTTTCCCGTTTGCAACCATTCATATATCAGCCGGGCATGACCATCCCGGTTTTGATCGATCCAAAGGATGAGAATAAAGTTGTGATCGATAGCCGCGGAGGCAGGCAAAGCGGCCGACCGGTTACCGGTTTAAGTGATAGCGGTGGAGAAAGTCAAATAAAAGAAGATCTGCTCAGGGATCAACAGCGGGATGATGCTATCAGGCTAACCGGTAAAGCAGCAAGGGCGATCGTAAAAAAATATACCTGGCTCGGCATTAATATAAATGGAAACAATCCCTATGCTGAGATAGAAGTTGAAGTAATGCCTGCTGATGCACCGGCTTTCTCGGCAAAAGTTAAAGCGGCTATCATGGAATCCTCCCTCAGCAAGTATCAGCCCGGCGAAGAAATATTTGTGAAGTATGATGCTTATGATCAGACAAAAGTGGCGATAGACCATTCGGGAAAATAGTATTAGGTACGATCGTTACACCCCAATGCCTACCATATAAGAAACCAGGACTAGGAAAGTGAAATGCTCCAGGTAAGATCGTACGGGTTGGTCTTTACTTTTGTACAACAAAACATAAAAGCAGTAATATAAGGGATCCTGATTCTTTGGGTTTCGTTATAATCAAATTCCACCCGGCCACTCAAAAAAGCTTCAACTGATGAAGTGTCTATGGCCTCCCAGGTAGCTGGCACTGCAGCTTTTCCATAACCCATATCATAACTGCGGGCAGCAAGTTCTTCAATTATATTTTCAAGTACTTCGGGTTTATCAACCGAGGCGGTAAGGTGTAGATCTTTCTTCATCTTGTAAGGTTTATAATTTTACTTATTCCTATAAGATGATAAACGGGGAGGAATATTTAAAAAAACTTTGTTAAATAAGCGGGTAAGACTTGTTAAAGATACCAATGGATTTTCCCACTATTAAATGCATATAGTTTTAACGAGCCTTTACTAACTGTTGGCATAATATTGATACTTAAATTTTGAATCACAAACAGATTAAGTATGAAAAGATTATTCAGATTCGCAACAGCATTGGCTGCACTATTAATTGTTAGTGCAAGCGCCAGCGCACAATTTCCTGGTCCGGGAAATTTTCCTGCACCGCCTCGTCCAAAGGTTCAAATATCTGTAAACATTGGAAGCCCTGCTTACCCGAGTTATGGTAACTATGAAAGGTATGATCGTTACGACAGGTATGATCGACGCCGGAGGTACGACCATCATCGCAGGTATGACCGATATAACAGGTACGATCATTATGATCGTCATTACCGTTCTTATCCTTACAGGAGATACTAAGAATGAATTGTAAACCCAAAGCCTAAACGAAAGTTTGGGTTTTTTAATAAGTTGTGGGAAGCAGGAATACGAAAAAGAAAGCGGTGTAGTTGATATACTCTTACTTGAATATTGAGAATTTCAAATGTTCAATATTCAATGTTCAACACGCAATGCTCTGACTAGTCCTAAAAGAGGTTGACTGGTTTATAAATGTTGAAGTAAAGGTAAAAAATCACAAGAACCACCAATGTTCTTGTGATTTTTTTTAGCCCATGTCTTTATTTTTAGCTTGGTTTGGCTGTG
>JBDSGK010000165.1:0-7866 GCA_039919015.1 Ferruginibacter sp. | reverse complement strand
CTACAATGTCTTTGATGATCTCTAAACAATTAATCCATACTTTTTCAAAAGCTTTGTCCATTAGTTCCTTCGCAATTTATATATCGAGTTAAGAATTGTTTCCTCAGTTGTTTTGCCGGTTAAAATCGATTTTCAATTTTAATTGAAAAAAGTTTAGCAGGACAGCGAATATCGAATAAAATGTTGAAAAAAAAATTTTTTATTCATTTGTTTTTTTCCCATCAATCACAGTATGCGTTTTTAAGCACCCTGCTTTGCATCAGCCAAAATCGCTGCCTAAAAAAAAGCAGGGCCAACCAGCCTGATTTACAGGTATCCCGGTTCCCTATTTTCAAAAAAATTCTCAAAGCTGCCCTAAAAATCAGGTCCCGGAAAATCTATCCCTTATTTTTTTTTTCAATAGCCATGCCCGATCAATTACCTGCTATTACCGGTATGGTTTTGATCCCGATCGAAAATAAAAGTTTGCAGGAATTTGAAAAGTAGATAGTCATTATAAAAAAATTACCGGTATGCTCTATTTGTATGCTTAAACCAAATCAAAAGGAAGGTAGGTATTTTTATCTGTAACAAAGAATACTATCAAAAAATAATTTTACAAAAAAATAGATTTACTTTTGATCAATAAATTATTATTATGAGTTATGAACTTACAGGCAAACTGGTTGCCAAATATGATACCGTACAACGTACCGAAACTTTTAAGACCCGTGAATTTGCTGTTGAAAAATCTGAGGATTTTAATGGCCGTACCATTACCAATTATGCCAAGTTTCAATGTGTGCAGGATAAGACTACGATCATCGACCGTGTAAATATCGGGGATGAAATAAAAGTGTATTTCAATATCAAGGGAACTAAATGGGAAAAAGACGGTAAGGTTAACTATATAACCAATTTAGACGCCTGGAGAATTGAACAGATCCTCCAATCAGGCACTTCCAAAACCGATAGTGATTACCTGGAACCATTGGATACTTTTTCTGCCACACCACCGGATGCCGTGGATGATCTGCCGTTTTAATCGCAGATTAACTTGATTTTACTGATTTCGCAGAGATAAATAAGTTTTTAGGATAACCACCTAACACTATGCAACAAAAGATCTCCCTTAAACTTCTGCCCTCAGAAGCAGCTGATGATTCAGCTGTAAAAAGACTGATCGCCAATACAGCCGGTAAAAAAACTGCCGCTGTCTCGGGCTATCATATACTTAAACAATCAATTGATGCAAGGGCAAAAACCATTTGGGTAAATCTTACTGTACAGGCATATATTGATGAGCCTTTTGTACAAAGAGATATCCTGTCCTTTGATTTCCCGGATACAAGCCATGCTGCAAAAAAAGTTGTTATCATTGGTGCAGGACCGGCCGGCTTGTTTGCAGCTTTACATTTAATAGAACAGGGCATTAAACCCATTATTTTAGAAAGAGGAAAAAATGTACGGTCAAGACGAAGGGATCTGGCCATACTTAATAAAGAAGGCATCATAAATCCTGAAAGTAATTATTGTTTTGGTGAAGGCGGAGCCGGTACATACAGTGATGGTAAATTGTACACCCGAAGTAATAAAAGAGGCGATATTGACCGGATCCTGAATCTCTTTGTAAAGTTTGGTGCCGAGGAAAAAATACTTTACCAATCGCACCCGCACATAGGTACCAACAAACTGCCGCAGATCATTACTGCCATGCGGGAACAGATACTTGCATGTGGCGGTGAATTTTTATTTGAGAAGAAGGTCATTGATCTTACCATAGAAAAAGAAAAGATCACTGCCGTTGCAACAGCAGATGGAGATATTTTTGAAGCCGATGCTTTTATCCTGGCCACCGGCCACAGCGCCCGTGACATTTTTGAACTCCTTCATCAAAAACAAATTTTAATTGAAGCCAAGGGCTTTGCCTTAGGGGTACGGATAGAGCACCCGCAGGAATTGATCGATCATATACAATACCACTGCACGGTAAGAGATGAAAACCTGCCTCCTGCATCGTATGCTTTGGTAAAACAGGTTAATGAAAGAGGTGTGTTTTCTTTTTGCATGTGCCCCGGCGGCATTATTGCACCTGCTGCAACATCCCCGGGCGAACTGGTGGTAAATGGATGGAGCCCATCAAAAAGAAATAACCCCTATGCCAATAGCGGCTTGGTGGTGCAGGTTGAACTGGAGGATGTAATTAAAAATTCAAAATTAAAAACTCAAAATAATGCCTTGGCCATGATGCACTTTCAGCGAATGGTTGAACAAAAATGTTTTGAGGCCGGTGGTGGAAAATCTGTTGCGCCTGCACAACGAATGGTTGATTTCAGCAATGGTGTTACTTCTTCTTCTTTACCTGGCTGTTCCTACCAGCCCGGCCTGCAATCTGTACATTTAAAAGATGTATTACCTGGTTTTGTTTACCAGGCACTGGCTAAAGGCCTTATTGAGTTTGGTAAAAAAATGCCGGGGTATTTTACCAACGATGCAGTTGTTGTGGCCACAGAAAGCCGTACCTCATCACCGGTACGTATTCCACGTAACACTGCAACTTTAACACATCCCCAATTGCATAATTTTTATCCCTGCGGAGAAGGCGCAGGTTATGCAGGAGGTATTGTAAGTGCAGCCATGGATGGCGAAAGGGTTGCCGCACAATTGGCGGTAATTTTATCCTGAGGGTTTACCATTTGTAAAAATACCTTTTCAATTCATTTTTACCTTCCTACATTTGACACTCCATAAACAACGCTAACTACATGAATATTCTGGAAATAGATAATCTTAAAAAATATTTTGCCACGCAAAAAGCTGTTGACGGTATCAGCATGAATATAGAGCAGGGCAGTATTTTTGGTTTGCTTGGCCCCAATGGCGCCGGTAAGACCACGCTTATAAGAATGATCACCGGGATATTTTATCCCGACTCAGGAGAAATATTACTGAATGGTAAGAAATTCAATGCCGAGCATGATGCAAAATATATTGGTTATATGCCCGAGGAAAGGGGTTTGTATAAAAAGATGAAGATCGGTGAGCAGGCACTCTATCTTGCCCGGTTGAAAGGCATGAGCAAGAGCCATGCACAGGAAAAGATCAAAGAATGGTTCAAGCGCCTTGAAATGGAGAACTGGTGGAACAAAAAAGTAGAAGACCTGAGTAAAGGCATGGGACAAAAATTACAATTTGTAATTACCGTATTACATGAACCCAGCCTCATCATTTTGGATGAACCATTCAGCGGCCTTGATCCGGTAAATGCCAACCTGATCAAAGATGAGATATACAGGCTGGCACAGAACGGCACCACCATTATTTTCAGTACGCACCGCATGGAGCAGGTAGAAGAAATATGCAACCATATTGTACTGGTCAATAAAGGGAAAAAGATCCTGGATGGTACGGTTGATGAAGTAAAGCAGGATTTTAAAGAGAATCTTTTTGGCATACAACTCGAAACTGTTCCGGAAGTTATCAACAGCAACGCTTTCCAGGTAACCGCCATCAACAATAAAAAGATCATTGTAAAGATCAATGAAGGATATAAGCCCAATGATGTGCTGGGCCATTTTATCAACAGCGGCAGCCATGTTGTTTCCTTCCAGGAAATGTTGCCTTCATTGAACGACATATTCATTAAACTCGTTGAAGGCACCCCGGCTGCCAGGCAATTTGAAAAAGTATCTGAATAATTAATGCAACCAACTAACTTATAATGAACAAGATCATTTTAATCATACAAAGAGAATTCCTGACCAGGGTAAGAAAGAAGACCTTTATCATCGGCACCATTCTTTTCCCGCTTTTATATTTAGGTTTGATCTTTGGCACCGGTTATATAGCCGATAAAACCCGTGAGGATATACATGTAGCAGTAATAGACAGATCGGGCCTGTTTACAGAAAAATTAATTACAAATGCAAATGGCCCTGATACTGCCAATACCTTAACCCTGATCACAACAGACCCGGATAAAGTGATCGCCGGTTTTGATAGTTTGGGTTATGACGGGTACGTAGAGATCCCGGAAAATTTTAACTGGAGAACAGGGGTTGACAGCAACAACCTCTCCGTCAATACCAAAAAGACTTACGGGATCGGGGCTTTGGTACCTATAGAAAAAAAACTGAACAAAATATGGGCAGAAATAAAAAAAGACAGCCTGGGAATAGATTCTGTAAAGCAACATATTATCAACAGCGTATTGAGTATTAAGGTAAACAACGAAAAAGATAAAAATGCCGATGCGGGTATAGCCTCTTTAATTGGCTATGTATCGGGATTTTTAATGTACCTGATCTTATTGCTGTATGGCAGCCAGGTAATGATGGGTGTAACAGAAGAAAAAACAAGCCGGATCGCAGAAGTGGTGGTATCCTCTGTAAAACCTTTCCAGCTGATGATCGGAAAGATCATTGGTATCGGCATGGTGGCATTAACACAGTTCCTGATCTGGATAGCCTGCATTTTTCTTATCTATAATATCGGCAAGGCAACAGGCATGGGTGGTGATGCTTCATCCATGGTGGGACAGATACAAAATGTATTTATCAGCGTTAACATACCACTGGTAGTAGGCTGTTTTATTTTTTACATGCTTAGCGGTTTCTTCTTTTATGCTTCTTTATATGCTGCCATCGGCAGTGCCATCAATGAAGATATGCGGGAAGCACAGTCATTGAGTTTTCCCATTACCATGCTTGTGATCTTTTCAATCTTTATCATGATGACGGCAGTAAAAGATCCCAATAGTTCTATTGCTGTTTGGGCAAGTATCATTCCGTTCAGTTCTCCAATTGTTATGATGGGACGCATTCCTTTTGGCGTGCCCAATACCGTGCCCTGGTGGCAATTGGGTTTATCTATGGCATTACTGATAGCGGGGTTTATGTTTACTACCTGGTTTGCGGCCAGGATCTACCGGACAGGAATTTTAATGTATGGCAAAAAACCAAGCTGGAAAGAAATGCTCAGGTGGGCATTTAGAAAATAGCCTGCCAGCAATAAGATCACTTTAAAGGTTCTTCCTGCGGTACAAGCACTGGTTCTGTTGCTACTTTTGGTTTTGAAGCTTTTTCAATGGCCTTGTTTAATTCTGTACTGAGGTATTTATTGATGATCTTCCAGCTCACTAACAGCACGCCGATAATTGATCCCAATATCAGCCCGATAAGGGTATAGATCATGGCAGATTTCTGTGTAGGATCATATGGAGGTTCAGGCCTGTCCAAAGGTTCAATAATGGGCGTTTCTTTTTGTAGCCGGTAGGCAGCAGATTCCCTGTTATTTACAGCATAATAATATTGTGACTGAACAGTTGCCTTATCCTGTGCAAGATTTGATTTGGGCAAGCTATATCTTTTCAATCCTTCGTTTGTAAAAAAAGTGCTTTCGTCCAGTGCAACCGCACGCCTGTCCAGTCTGTTTAAAACACGAAGTAAAGAGTCGGCTTTTTTTACAGCAAATTCAAAATCTATCTGGGCTTTTTTCTTTTTCAGGTCAATATAAAATTCCGAAAGTTTGTCAATATAAATATAACTGACTTCCCGAACCAGTTTTGGATTGCTGTTGGTAAAAAACAGTTCCAGGATACCATTCTTATTGATCTTGGCAACAAATGCGCCTCTTAATAAACTGGTGGCTATATTTATTTTGGAAAGGCTGTCTGTAGGTGGATCAATACGTACGTTCTGCATAAACCCTGTATGCTTATTATGCTCTTCAATCATCAATTCAGATACTGTTTTATTCTGCATCGAAGGAACCCGTACCATCGCCACTGCTTCACGGGTGCGCCTGCTGCTGGCCAGTTCTACAATGTTGATAGAAGCATCGCCGGTAAAGGATTTTGTGGCATCTCCAAGTCCCAACAGACTGCTGATCGTAGAACCCGGGCTGCTTTCTGTTGTACCATTTAATGGAAAAACAGTTGCTTTGGAGGTCCACAACAAAATGCTTTGTTTGGCCATATAGTAAAAGAAACCGCCAAACCCTGCTGCAATGATCAGGATCACCCAACTGAATTTTTTCAGCCTGTTCAGGAGTTGTTTTAAAAGTTCAATACTGTTCATTTCGGGAATGTTGTTATATCAATGTTTACTTAAGCAAATTAACAATAAATGCTGCAGCAACAATCGGAATAGCTGAAACCACAACCTGTAAAAGTGTATCCGTTATTTCTGCACCTTCAGGTCTTGAAGGTACCATTACAGTAGCACCTTCTTTTACTTTTGGATAAAAGTGTATAAAGAAAAGATTCTTTGTGCGCCTGCTTTTTCCGTTGGCATAGGTTACAAAGATCCTTTTGCGCCAGGGCCTGATCCCAAATCCACCTGCTTTGTCAATATAATATCCAACACTGGAATGTTCTTTATCAAAGGTTAATTTTAATGGCGATTGTACGGTACCTTTTACATTTACAAAAGGATTTATTTCAGGAATAAAGATCACATCACCTTCCTGTAAAATAATATCATACTTGGAATTTTTATACTTTAAAGCCTTGTACAGGTCAATGCTTACCGGCTCATTGTCAACTTCGCTGAGACTTGTTTTAACCGAATCCAAAACAATACTGCCGATGGAATCAGTTAAAGAGCCCGCTTTGTTTGCTACATTCTCCCTGAAGAATTGTGTTTTCTTCCTGTATAAAATGGCCCCGCTTAGATCTGCATTCTCTTTAATACCGCCAGCCCTTTGTATATATGATGACAGGCGTTCGTATTTGCTCAGCCTTGGGTATGGGCCCGAATACTGAACCAATCCATTGATCTGCACCAATTGCTGTAATTCAAATGTTGGATTTTTTCTTACATATATCTGGTCAAAGGGCCGCAGTTCTATTGATTTGGAAACACTATCAATGTCAAGATTTGGAGAAACTCTTATCGTGCGCAAAACAGTACGGGTAGGTTGTTGCAAGCCTTTGGCAGAATCAATATCAACGATACTGGAAATTTCGATCCTTCCGAATTCGGCCGATTGTTTTAAACCACCTGATAAATACAACAGGTCCTGCAAGGTCATTCCGCCATATCTATTTACTTTACCTTCTTTTCTTACTTCGCCAAATATCTCAACATATTGCCTGTCGGCAAATTGATTGGTATTAAAAAGCAGCACCTGGTCGTTTGCAAATAATTCTACATTGTAAACACTGGAAGTATCATTGGTGGTAATACCGGATAGGTTTACTTCCACTTTACTGGCTTTGATATTTGTACTATCACCACCACCCCTGAAAATATAAGCACGTGGTAAATAGGTATTTCGGGTAATACCACCGGCCCTGTTGATCAGGTCAAATAACTTGTCACCTGGCCTGGTCTCATATTGGCCGGGATAGGATATCTCACCCTTCATCTCAATTTTATTCATGAGGCCCGGGTTTACCGCGATTACTTTTACAATATCGCCATCAACCAGGCTAAAATCTTCGTTAACAAAACGGGAATCATTGGTTGGGTTCATGATGGCGGTTGCATTCACGTCTTTGATCACCTGTTTCTCCAGTTCTGTCCTGTACACTTTCATACCACTCGAAAATGCATCTCTTTCCAAACCCCCGGTGTATCTTAAAAGGGCTTTTAACCCTTCATCTTTTTTTAGCTGGTAATACATCGGGCGTTTAAACTTTCCTTCAGCCTTCACTTTTTTCTCTACGGTTTGTAAAATAACAAAGTCATTATTTTCCATGTAGATATGCTTGCCGAAATCGCCGGTAGTAAGGTATTTGTAAACATCAAGTACATCAATAACACGTCCCCCCCTTTTGATCTGGATCTCACGCAGGTTAGCAAGGTCTGTAGGGCCCCCTGCCAGCGCAATAATATTGAATGCATTGGTAAATGCTGAAACGGTTACCGGCCCCTGGTTTTGTAC
>JBDSGK010000164.1:0-27807 GCA_039919015.1 Ferruginibacter sp. | reverse complement strand
CAGATCGTAAAACAAATGGGCGACCTGGGTTGCTTTGGTCCAACAGTGCCGGAAAAATATGGCGGCGGCGGACTGGATTATATCAGCTATGGTTTAATGATGCAGGAACTTGAACGTGGCGACAGTGGTGTTCGTTCAACAGCAAGTGTGCAGGGCAGCCTGGTGATGTTCCCTATTTATCAATATGGCAGCGAAGAACAGCGCAATAAATATTTACCTAAGCTGGCAAGTGGCGAATGGCTGGGTTGTTTTGGTTTAACAGAACCCAATCATGGCAGCGACCCCAGTAATATGCTGAGCAATATTAAGGATGCAGGCGACCATGTGATTTTAAATGGTGCAAAAATGTGGATCAGCAATGCACCTTTTAGCCAGGTGGCTGTGGTTTGGGCAAAAGATGAAGGGGGTGATATCAGGGGTATGATCCTGGAAAGGGGTATGGAAGGTTTCAGCACACCAACCACACATGGCAAATGGAGCCTGCGTGCCAGCGCAACAGGTGAGCTTGTTTTTGATAATGTAAAAGTTCCCAAAGAAAATATCTTTCCAAATGTAAAAGGTTTAAAAGGCCCGCTGGGCTGTTTAACCAAAGCCCGTTACGGCATTGCCTGGGGTGCTATTGGTGCTGCCATGGATTGTTATGATACGGCTTTAAATTACAGTAAAGAGCGTATTCAGTTTGGAAAACCCATTGGTGGATTTCAGTTACAACAAAAGAAACTTGCCGAAATGGTGACTGAAATAACCAAAGCACAATTACTCAACTGGCGCCTGGGTGTTTTAATGAATGAAGGAAAAGTTACACCGCAACAGGTAAGTATGGCTAAGAGAAATGCATGCGAAGTAGCTACCAATATATGCAGGGATGCCCGCCAGATGTTGGGTGGTATGGGCATTACAGGTGAATACGCTGTAATGCGTCACATGATGAATTTAGAAAGTGTGATCACTTATGAAGGCACACATGATATACATTTGCTGATCACAGGGATGGATGTGACGGGGTTGAATGCGTTTAAATAAGGCCTCCCCAAACCCCTCCGAAGGAGGGGCTTTAGAATCTGAGATTTATTGATTCTTTTTGATTTTTCAGTAAGCATAGTTTTAATTAATAAAATAAACTTCAAATTATGAGTAACCAAAGTTCCCCCTTCGGGGGCGGAGGGGGCCGGGTTTCCGTCATCGGCGCAGGAACCATGGGAAACGGCATTGCCCATGTATTTGCACAGGCTGGTTTTAAAGTAAACCTGGTTGATGTAAATCCATCGCAATTGCAAAGGGCCATGGATACCATTAATAAAAACCTTGACAGGCAACTAACAAAAGGAACGATCACGGAAGAACAGAAAAGATCAACATTGGCAAATATTGCTGTTTCCTCAATTATCGGCGAAGGTATAAAAGATGCACAGCTTGTGATTGAAGCCGCAACAGAAAATGTAGCGCTTAAATCAACGATCTTTGAGCAAATGGATATGCATGCGCCAACTGGTTGTATTTTGGCAACAAATACATCTTCTATATCAATAACCAAAATTGCAGCAGTTACAAAAAGGCCCGGGCTGGTAATTGGTATGCACTTTATGAATCCTGTACCGGTTATGAAACTGGTGGAAATAATAAATGGGTATGCCACTAAAAAAGAAGTTACCGAAACCATTGTTGAATTAAGTAAGCAGCTTGGCAAGATCCCTTGCGTTGTAAATGATTACCCCGGCTTTATTGCCAACCGTATTTTAATGCCGATGATAAACGAAGCTATTTACAGTTTATATGAAGGTATTGCCGGTGTGGAAGAAATTGATACGGTTATGAAACTAGGCATGGCACACCCGATGGGGCCTTTACAGTTGGCCGATTTTATTGGCCTGGATGTTTGTCTGAGTATTTTAAAAGTATTACAGGATGGTTTTGGTAATCCAAAATATGCACCATGCCCTTTATTGGTGAATATGGTTTTGGCTGGAAAAACCGGCGTTAAGAGTGGCGAGGGATTTTATACTTATACTGCGGGAAGCAAGGACCTGGTGGTGAGTGAAAGGTTTAGGTAATCACTAATTGGCGTCTTATGGAAAAACTTTGGTGTTGGCGATGTAAGATGGAAGTTGGTATGTTGAATGAAGAGGAGTTTACAATTGCTTCCAAATTATATTCCAATATGTTTAATCGAGATGGCAGTCCTGATTTGAAAACACGTTCCAAGCCGCTTTTAGATTACTATAAGTCAGTAACTGGCGAAGATGAATCTAACCCGAATGCAGTTATGCATCATGGAATTGATCAGTACGGCCCTCCTTGTGAGAAATGTGGAAAACCGTATAGAACACCGCAAGCATCTTTTTGCGCTGCTTGTGGCAATAAAAGGAGTTAAAAAATATTTCGCCCCCGAAAATTAAGCTAATATGAAACTTGTCATGCTCATTCTTGGCTGCAAACCCAAAGGTAGAAATACTGAACAGCACGATACATTTTTTGGTATTGGCGATTCGTTGGGTGATCTTCTGCCACAAATAAAACAATTCTGGCCCGACACGAAAATACATATTGATTCGTGGAGAGAAGTGACATTTGTAGATGGATTTTCGATACAGGTTGTTCCCAAATTGGAAGCAACATCCGCGAATAAATTATTCTTCTTAAACCTTGGCGGTTACAAACCCAACGACCTGGAAGAATATCATTACAAATTACTTTCAGTGGCTTATACAAAAAGCGATGCAATACAGGCAGCAAAAAAAACAGCATTCTACCTGCATACCGGTTTTAAAGGCGCTACATCACATATTGATGATAAGTATGGCGTAGATGTGGACGACGTTTATGAAATAGCAGACATCTTGCCTCTGGCTATAAAAGATCAATATAGTCTTGTAATTGAAAAGCAATCCGGCAACTTACCGGAAGATGAACTGCATATTGGTTACGTAACCCTCCGCAGCCTTGAGTTGTCCTCATAATAATAGGCCATTTTATATACCCTGATTATTATTTGCTTTTAGTTTATTTTAAATAAATTAATGAATCACCACGACGTCATCATTGGCATTGATGGCAAAATGGATCTATCCCAGATAAAAAAGCAGCATGTATATCTTGTGTAAAAAAACATCCTCACTCCGTTCAATTACAATGATTAAATTTCTACCTTAACTACCGCACTTAACTGCTATTAAATACACTTTGTCTTCTAATACTTAAATATGGACAGAAAATACTGGGAAACGATCGCCCCCACATACGACACCGAAATATTTGATGTATTGCAAAACGATGTATCGGGCAGCATTGTTGCAGCTGTTGAAGAAATGGCTTCTCCCGATAAAACGGTAATTGATATCGGTTGTGCCATCGGGAAGTGGATACCGGTGCTGGCACCAAAATTCAAACAGGTTATTGCTGCAGATATCTCTGCCAAAAATTTACAGATCGCAAAAGAAAAATTTACCGAATACGATAATGTAGAATACCAACGCATGGATATGTCGGCAGATGAACTTACGGTAACTCCCTGCGATGCTGCCATCTGCATCAATGCCATCCTCACCGATTCACTGGAGAAAAGGATCAATTTTTTTCAATCACTTTCCCTTTGTTTACATGCCGGCGGCCAATTGGTATTGGTGGTCCCTTCGCTTGAATCTAAATTGTACACCAATATCATTGCAGACCGCTGGAACGTAGATGATGCCGAAAATGATAAAGACCCTGCAGCTAAGGAAGCCATTCAAAAAGTAAACAACATCAAACAGGGCGTTACTGATATTGATAATGTTCCTACCAAGCATTATTTAAAAGAAGAACTGGAGTTGTTGCTCACATTAGAGGGTTTCCAGGTAAATCTCATCAAAAAAATAAATTACGACTGGACCACTGAATTTCACAAACCGCCTAAATGGCTGAAAGGCCCTTATCCCTGGGACTGGATGTGTACTGCTATCAAAATTCCCTGATTTGCCGTTTATTTTAAGAAAAAATATACTAGCAAATAATTATTTTAGTATTTTAACAGACTCAATTTATCTGACAAACAAAACAAACTTATTATGAAAAATTTTTTTTCTGCGGTGATCATTACCGCCACAGTACTGACAGCTTGTAACAGCAAATCGGAGAACACTACAACCGATAAAGACGCAACGTCCACAACCACTACTGCTCCTGCCGAAGTTACAGCACCCGCCGGAGCTGACCAGAGCACACCGAAAGGCGTAGCCGACATTGTTTTTGCTGCCGCCCAAAGCGGTGATTATAGCAAACTGCCAGGCCTTTGCGATGCTTCTTTGGACACAGATGGTGACGCAAAACACATTTGCGATGTAACCAGCGGAGATGACGCTTTAAAAACACAATTCAAAGAATATTTTTCAAAAGGCACAGTTACCGGAGAAGCTATAATTGAAGGCGATAATGCAAAACTTGATATTATGTTCGGGCCAGACGGTACCAAAAAAGAAACTTTTAATATGACAAAAAAAGACGGTAAATGGTACCTCACTAGTTTCTAAGGCGAATACTATTATTTATGCCAAAAAAAGAAAAAGCAATTGACACCTATATTGCCAAAGCGGCTGATTTTGCAAAACCTATTCTAAACCACATCAGGGAACTGGTACACAAAACCTGCCCTGATGTGGAAGAAAAGATGAAATGGAGTATGCCGTTCTTTGATTACAAAGGCGAGATGCTGTGCCATATGGCTTCATTTAAGCAACATGCTGTAATGGGCTTTTGGAAAGCCCCGCTGATGAAAGACTCCATACTGGTTGAAAATGCAAAATCAGAAACAGCCATGGGGCATTTAGGCAGAATAGGTTCCCTAAAAGATATGCCACCTGATAAAAAAATAACAGCCTGGATAAAAGAGGCCATGCAGCTTAATGATAAAGGAATAAAGCTTCCGGCAAAAGCAAAAGCGACAGATAATAAAGAATTGATCATCCCCGATTATTTTACCAAAGCAATCTCCAGGAATAAAAAGGCAAAACAGGTTTTTGAAAATTTTGCTCAATCACATAAAAAAGAATATGTGATGTGGGTCACCGAAGCAAAGACTGAAGTGACGAGGAATAAAAGAATAGACACAGCTTTGGAATGGATAGCTGAAGGCAAAAGCCGGCTATGGAAATACGAAAAAAATAAGGCCTTATAATTGATCGATCCAACTTCGCCAAAGCTTAAAACTTTGGTGAAGTTTTTTACACTATTTTTTCTTTGCAACCAATGCATAGGAATGATCTATCATCTCCTTTACTTGCTTTGCAGATAGCCTGCCATTAATAATGATTGTATTCCAGTGCTTTTTATTCATGTGGTACCCGGGTAAAACAGATTCGGGATATTCGGCTCTTAATTCAATGGCTTTATCCGGGTCGCATTTTACATTGAACTGGAGTGGTGAACTTTCCAGTCCGGCTAAAAAAAATATTTTCTCCTTTACTTTAAACACAAGTGTGTCTTCTCCAAATGGAAAACCTTCTGTTACGGAAGGTTTTTGTAAAATGTATTCCCGAATGGTTTCTATATTCATTGACTGATCGTCTTTTTTGCTTCTTCCAGTTTTTTCCCGATCTGCCCGGTAAGTATATGCCAGAACATCACAAAATCACTGGCCAGGCTGTACAAGGGATAAGTAAATGTTGCAGGTTTGTTCTTCTCAATAAAATAATGGCCTACCCAGGCAAAGCCATAACCACAAACCGGTATCAATGCAAGCATCCACCATTTTTGTAAAACAATGGCAACAACCAAAATGGCAAGCAGGCCGGCAGTACCTATAAAATGTAGAGTGCGGTTTGCCAGGTCGCCATGCTCAGTCAGGTAATATGGATAAAAACTCCAAAAGCTTTTATACTTTTTTTCTGTTGACATAAAATTGTTTTTAGAAAATTACTACATCCATATTTATTATCCGGTTTTTTTTACAGTCACCTGTTGCAGGTCATTTAACCTATACAAAACTTCATCAAGGCGATTTTTAGGGATGCCTGCCCGGATATTACAGAATAGTTGCATTTCGTTGGCATACATGGTACAGTTATACTGTTTCATCACCATCATCACTTCATTCATCTGTGTATAATCAAATTCAATGGAATAATTTACTTCGATCTGCTTTTCAACCAGCGGCGTGATCTGGAGTGCCAGGGCTGTGGCTGTTTTATACGCATTGATCAACCCGGGCACACCCAGCATGGTGCCGCCCCAGTACCTTACAACAACTACTGCTATATTGGTTATTCCTTTGCTGTCGATCTGGCCAAGTATGGGTTTACCAGCCGTGCCTGCGGGTTCGCCATCATCTGATGAGCGAAAATTATTTGCATCAGTACCAATACGGTAAGCAAAACAATGATGAACTGCTTTAGGATGTTCTTTCTTTAAAAGCTGCAATTGTTTCTTAAAATCATCAGCAGTTGTTATTGGAAAAGCAAATGCAAAGAACTTACTTCCCCGGTCCTTAAATACGGCACTGGATGGTTTTTCAATGGTGGTATAGAAGTACGGATCAGTCATGAATAAAATAAGAAATTAAATCAGTACCGATCTTTTGCTCATCAGACAGTAATTTATTTTTTAAAACAGGCGCAGCCAAGCCATTGTCTATGATCAATTCTTCATTTGTTATTACCCTTGCTTCATCCCACAATCCCGCATCAATGAATGATTGCAACAGTTTTGAACCACCTTCCACGACCAGTGATAGTATTTGTTGTGCATGAAGTGCGGATAATATTTGTGTAAGTATATTTCCTGCGGGATCAAGCTTATGATATACCAACATCCCTTCATCCGCCTGCTTAATAAAATTGAATACAATGGTCCTCACACGGCCATCAAACAGTTTTAAATGCCCGGGTAATTTTAATTCTTTGTCGATAACCAGTCTTATCGGGTTCTTACCGGAGTAGAGCCTGGTTGTGAGAGAAGGGTCATCGAGCAAAGCTGTATTCGTTCCAACCAATATGGCAGCTTCTTCGCTTCTCCATTTATGTACCAGCCTGTTTGTAATTTCATTGCTGATCAGCAATCGGCTTGCCACCGTAAGTTCTGAAGTCTCCCCTTCGGGGTCCCGATAGCTATCGGCATGGGGGGCTATCTTTCCATCACTGCTTTGCGCCCACTTTAAAATAACATACGGTCTTTGTTTTTCATGAAAACTAAAAAATCTTTTATTTAATGCAACACAATCTTTTTCCAAAATACCCACAGAAACCTGTATCCCTGCTTTCTTTAGTTTTTCAATTCCTTTTCCGTCCACTTCAACAAAACTATCCCTGCACCCTATCACCACTTGCGGAATTTTATTTACAATGATCAGGTCAGCACAGGGAGGTGTTTTGCCAAAATGAGCACAGGGTTCCAGCGAAACATACAGGGTGCTTTTTTTAATTAAATCTTTACCTGCATCAGCAACACTGTTTATGCAGTTCACTTCAGCATGTGCATCGCCAAATTGTTGATGATAACCCTCGCCTATTATCCTGTCTTCATATACCAGTACTGCGCCCACCATTGGGTTTGGGGATACCTGCCCGGCGCCCATGGCTGCCAGTTGGAGGCAGCGGTTAATATATTGTTCCTGGTTTGTCAGGCAACAAAAATACGCATCAATAAATAAACTACGTGTACTATATAGCCGGGCAAAGTCTATATGCTTATTTTTTCTTAAAACAATAGGCGAATCAGTAAGTTTGCTATAATGACGATCAAAGAATTATACCGAAATTTTTTAGTACCGCTGCAAAAAATATACAGCCTCAGTGAAGCCACGGTCATCACCGATTGGGTGTTTGAGAAGACCGTCTCACTAAAACGTACTGATATTTTAAAAAGCCCTGAAAAAGAGATCACCCCGGCAGCTGATGAACTGATACAAAAAAGACTACAGGAATTACTGTTGCATAAACCCGTACAGTATGTATTGGGCGAAGCCTGGTTCTACCGTTTAAAATTAAAAGTGAATGAGCATGTGTTGATCCCACGCCCCGAAACAGAAGAACTGGTTGAGCAACTCATCGCAGACAGGAAATCAAAACTCACCGACCCTTCCATTCTTGATATTGGGACAGGCAGCGGCTGTATCCCTGTCGCTATCAAAAAAAATCTGCCGGCTGCTAAACTAACCAGTATTGATGTCAGCAAAAATGCTTTAGCATTAGCATTGGAAAATGCAACTTTGTACAATACCCATATCAGTTTTTTGCAAATGGATTTCCTGGACGAAACAACATGGTCTTCACTCCCGCTTTTTGATATCATTATCAGCAACCCGCCATACATCCCGATCCATGAAAAAGAAAAGCTTGCCAAACATGTTACCGATTTTGAACCGCATCTGGCTCTTTTTGTAGCCAGCGATTCAGCTTTCATCTTTTATGAAAAAATTGCGGCATTTGGCAGGGACCATTTACTGCCCGGCGGAAAGATATACCTGGAAACGCATGAAGATCATGCAATAGAAACTGCTGCATTATTTATGAAATATTACCAGACGGTAATGATAAAAAAAGATATCTACGGTAAAGAGCGGATGATCATTATTACTGCTTGATATTAGCGGCCAGCTTGGCTTTGGCTCTTTTGGCCGCTTCCATGATCTTAAAAGCCTGGCCGTAATAGGCAGCCGTATCTACATTCAGTATCACAGTTGGGGTATCAACATATTTTTTGGTCCGCTCCACTTCTTTTTTAAGTAAGGAATCAATGTATATCATATCGATCTGGGTGGTGCCGATATATACTTTCTGATCGTTGGTAATTGAAACCACAATATTCTGGCTCACTTTGGTATCGCTTTTACCTTTAGGATTGGAAACCTTAACCACGTTGGGGTTGGCCAGTGTTGATACCAGCAGGAAGAACATCAATAAAATGAACAGCACATCATTCAGCGGACCTGCATCCACTTCGTTGTGATTATCCCTCAAACGTTTTTTTAAACTCATAATAATATTTCTTCTTTCTTACCAATAAACGGATTAACTAATTAACGGATTAACGTATCAATTATCGCGTTGGCTCCTGCAAAATATCTATAAAATCAGAACTGGCCGATTCCATTTTGTGCACTGTTTTATCGATCTGTGTATTTAAATAACTGTATCCCAAAAATGAAAGCATCCCAATGATCAATCCTGTAGCTGATGTGATCATCTTTACATACATCGCATCGGCAATATCGGTGATGGAAGGGTTTGAGGCTGCAGCAAAATCACGCAGCAACATTACCAGTCCAATGATGGTTCCCACAAAACCAAACAGCGGCGCAATACGTGCAATAACTGAAAGCACAGGTAAATTCTTTTCCATTTTATAGATCTCCAGTTTACCAATATTATCCATATTCCTTTCAATGGCCTCAATGGGTTTACCAATACGCTGAATACCTTTGTCGATCATTTTTGCAACCGGGTGGTGGGTGTTCTTTGCGAGGCTCCTGGCTGCTGTAATATTTCCGCTGAGGATATGATCGCGGATGATGTTCATAAAATTATCTTCTATCTTACTTGCTTTGCGAATGGCGATCAGGCGCTCAATAAAGAAAAATATGGCCATCGCCATAAATATCGCCAATGGGATCATCAGCACACCGCCTTTTACCAATAAAGAAAATAAAGATTCGCTCCCTGCTGCAGGAGTGCTGATAGCTGTACTATCAAACTGTAACAAAATATTAAACATGAAATGCCGGGTTTTAATGTATAATTTATCCTTTCTATTATTATGCCAAAAACATTCAATTATGCAATGAAACGAAACAAATTGTCAATAGCTGCACAACAAAATGTTAATCTTGATTTTATACCATCTACAAATCGGTCCGGCCGAATTATCTGACCTTTACAAGCCTGAGCTTATCGAAGGCGGTATTCGATAATGAACCCGGGTTCGACAAGCTCACCCTGACAGCTTTTTATTAAATGGGGTTTAATAAAAACCCCGACAAGCCTTGGGCTGACGGGGTTAAAATTATTTAATTGAATTTTATTTTTTCGATTCCAGTTGCTGCATGGCCATGATCTGCTTCATGGTCTTTTCCATTCCATCGCTGCCGCCGTCCAGGAAGATCACATTACCCTTGCCGTATTCAGCAAAGTTCTTAATGGCTTCCACCCACATACTAAATAAGATAACATTGGTATCCAGGTTTGCCTGCTTCATTTCTGATGCAGCCTGGCTCATACCCTTGGCCACTTCTTCCCGGAACAATGCAACACCCTGTCCACGCAATTGGGCTGCCAGCCTTTCTGCTTCTGCCGCAATTTTAATGGCATTACCTTCTGCTTCTGCAGCTTTTGTTTTGGTGATCAACAATGCCTGTCCTTCATTTTCTGCTGCTGCTTTTAAGTTATTTGATGCAACCACTTTGCTCATACTGGTAATAATGGCTTCATCAAAAGTGATATCATTGATCTGCAGATCCTGCAAATGATAACCCCATCCTTCCAGGGCCACATCCACCTGCTCTTTTACATTTTCAACAATATCACGGCGAACGTTCAGCACTTCGGCCTGTCTTTTTGTAGATACAAAAGCACGGATACTTCCTTCAACGGTTCGTATCAAAGCCTGCATCAGGTCTTTATCGCTGATGAATTTAAAAGCCACTTTCTGAATGGTCTCCTCCTGTTCATTCTGTACCGAGTACAGCAGCATCGATTTAAAATAAACATTTGCCTGGTCGATCGTTACGGCCTGGAACTCCAGCTCCACCGATCTGTTTTGGATACTTACTTTTTTAAAGATCTGCTCCAGGAAAGGGATCTTAAAATTTAAACCCGGGCGCATGATACGGCGGTACTTACCGAACATGGTAACCACGCCAATAAAACCCTGGTTAATGGTTACAAAGCAACCCAAAAAGGCAAGGACCAACAGGAGGACCCACCAATACTTTATATAATCCATAGTTGTATAATTTGGGTTGAAGGTATATAATTTTTTATGTTATCAACAGGAAATCTTTGTGGAGCGGCAGTCGCACAGTTTATCCCGAAAGCTTTCGGGACACGCTTGTACTTTTAAAGCTTAATTGGGCTTTTATTGAAGCGAAAAAATGAAATTTTCTTACTTTGCATTAAAGCTATTCAATTTCAGACCAGAAAGCACCAACATGAAAGCATTTATGTTCTTTATAAATACAATATACTGGCTGTGGTTATTTATTGTAACGGCTGGAATAATGGCATTTATTGGTTACTGGATCTATGTGAAGAATTCAGCTAATGCACCTTTTTCTGTACTCCTGTTAATTTCAGGGATTGTTTTGGGAATTGTTGTAGCTGAAAAAGTCAGGAAAAACTATGGCCTTTCAAATTTCTTCGGAAGACTTTCTGAGACCCCTGATGTTGAAAACAGGAATACTTTAGACTAACAAGCAGAAAAAACAAACCGCTATGACAATACTATCCAAACTGTCAACCATTTTTAAAACAAGAACTATATGAAAACTATTTTTATTACCCTTATTTTTCTATTGGCAAACGGCTTTAACGTAAAAGCCCAGGATGTAAAGAACAACAGCGCCAAAGAACCTAAAACCAACCTGGAGGTAACGATAAATGGCAAAAAGATGATCGTTACCGAAGAGGAAACGTTTATTGTTGACAGTACATTGGTAAAGCCTTCTATTTCTATTAAATTATCGGCTTTTAAAAAATTCGACATTTCTGCCATTTCATTTGATTACCCAAAACATTTATCTTTTGAGTTTGAACAGGATTATGGTTATAAAAACTGGACCCTAAGTGGAAACAGTTTTACAGTAATGGTTTTTGAAATGGATGCAAAAACAACATTAAACAGTATTATGGCAGAGATGATAAAAAAATTTGGAAAGAAAAACACTGTTATTGAAGATTTTGAAAAAGAACTGGGCGGTAGAAAATTTGACGGAAAAAAACTGACCGTAAGCCTGGTGGGCCAGAAACTGGAAATGGAATGCTATGAGATCCTGTTAGATGATTACAAATCCAGGTTTATTTATTTCCAGGATCTGATAACTGATAACCAGAATTCTGATGAATATCTGCAGGGATTAAGTAAGATAAGATCTTCAATCAAATTTAATTGACCTATCCTTTTTATATTCAACATGGTTGGTCTCATAACAAACAGCATTTTATTTCAGAGTGTTGATCCTGGTCAAACATTAACAATACATAACCCTGTCGTTTCGTATTTTTACATCCTAAAATCAAACAAAAATGAAAAGAACATATTGCTGGAAATGTGTAGTCATGCTGGCATCAGTTTTAGGAATGATACATGCATTTAGTGCATAAGATCATCTACATTGATCCTTTAAAAAGTTGCGGAATATACTTCCGCAACTTTTTTATTGCTATCCAAACCAATAAAGGGGTGTCAGTCCCGATAGCTATTGGGACTGTCGAAGCCGGTATGATTTCGGTTACATTATTCCCCCTTCGACATCCTGCCATAGGCGGGAGACAGCTTTTCTTAAAAACTAGTATCATCCGCACTTGGTCCATAAGAACCCGGTATGGGCACATCCAGCAATCTTAAAAAAACACCCAGTTGCGCCCGGTGATGAATGATCTGCGACAGTGACATACGGATCACATCTGCCTTGGGTTCGGTGCTGTAGATCTGTTCTCCATTCCTCATCGTCCAGGGCTGATCCAGTGTTTCTTCCTTTCCGTTGTTTAGGTTTTTGCGGGCATCTTCCAGGCTATTATTAAATAACTCCAACAGGGCTGCTGTATCTTTTAACGGGGTTGGCGTAAAATCCATTCCGGCAAAGTCAAGCTCATCGGTGTTAAGCACCATCCCGATCCAGGTGGGCAATTCTGCAATATGCGTTGTCAATTGAAGCATATTCATGCTTTTTGGATGAGGTTTCCAGTCCCATTTACTTTCGGGGACGGCGGCCAGCATTTTACGGGTGGCGAGGGATTCTCTTTCCAATTCTTTCTGAAATAATGAGATCTGTGTCATACTGATTTGTTTTAGTTATAACACAAAGTAAATATGGGGTAGTGACAGCCCTATGTCAACAGTAAAAAATTTATTTTATCAACACTGAGATTACCTTTGTCGCAGACAGTTTTTTCAAACTGAGGCACTATTAAAGTGGTAACCCCTTAAAAAAGCGGCAATATCCATGCGCTTCCTGCCTTCCAGTTGTAGTTCAAGTATGGAGATATAGCCATTGTTGCATGCTATATGTAACCAGGTCTTATTATCGGTAGTAAATTTACCAACGATATCATTGGGTGTTTTGTGTATTTTTTCTGCTTTATAGACCTTTAGCTTTTTGTCTTTTAAAAAAGTAAAAGCTGCAGGGAAGGGTGCAAGTCCCCGCACCAGGTTATACACTTCCTCAACCGTTTTGTTCCAGTCGATCTGGCATGTTTCGGTGAAGATCTTGGGCGCATGTTTTACTATTGACGTCTGACCACTGACCACTGACGATTGCGGAGTTTCATTTAAATTACCTTCGGCTATCGCCTTGATTGTCTTTACCAAAAGCTGAGCACCGATCTCTTTCATCTTATCGTGCACATCGCCGGCGTTATCGGTTTCTGCAATTGCAAAACTTTCCTGTAACAAAATGTCGCCGGTATCGATCTCGTGTTTTAGTTTGAAAGTGGTAACACCGGTTTCTTTTTCGCCATTGATCACGGCCCAGTTGATCGGTGCAGCGCCACGGTATTGGGGCAAGAGGCTCCCATGCAGGTTTACAGAACCCATGGGCGGCATATTCCAAACGGCTTCGGGTAACATGCGGAATGCAACCACGATCTGCAGGTCAGCGTTTAATGATCTTAATTCTTCTAAAAATTCGGGATTCTTTAATTTTTCAGGTTGTAATACCCGAAGTTTATTTTCAACAGCGTATTTCTTAACAGCACTTTGCTGCAACTGTAATCCACGGCCTGCTGCTTTATCGGGAGCCGTAATTACACCCGCGATATTACATCCCGCTTTCACCAATGCATCAAGCGATGCAACAGCAAATTCCGGTGTGCCCATAAAAACAATTCGCAACGATTGGGAATTTTTCATCGCAGCGAAGTTAAATAAATTGTGATCTTATTTTCCCGATTTATTTTTAAAGCAACTTTTACTTTGAATTTTAAACACATTTTGCGCCTGTAAAAATGTAATGGTTAAAATGGAAGGGAAAAGTATAGCAATTATTTTTTTCATTTTATATATTTTATGATTCAGGAAATAAATTAATTCTGAGGTATCACTTCTATGAATAAAAAGGATGGATATGGCCCAGGGTTTCCTGTCCCTAATACAAGGTCTGGACCAGACCGGTTTTGACCGGCAACGGCAATTGTGTATGTTCCGGGAGCCAGTGTAAAAATCCTCATTCCTGATACCATTTCGTCAAACTGTGATCCATTACCTATACTATTGAAGTAATTACCGGTATTAACGCCATTCAATTTAATGAACATAAAAAAAGCAGTGACACCGCAAATAGTGCAATAAGCCCCATAGGCATAAACATTGTAACTTACTTTTACTTTTGAAGTTTTTGATAAGACCAGTGTTTTGGTGAGACCAGGTACTTCAGCGAACTGCTGACCCACAGAAGAAATGGTAACCTGGCCGGTATTTATTATTTCTTCTGTTTGGGAATAAATAGCAGAAACGGGGTTATCGACCCAGGTTCCTGCTGCTCCATTGCCATTGCTTTGTAACAGCTGCCCTGCATTGCCGGTATTTCCATTTATTGCCAATGCACCATTTGGCTTAACTGCAAACCTTTCATTGAAAGTTCCTGCTGCATCATAACCTATCGCCACGTCTGCATTGGGATTGTCTGCATAGATCTGTAACCGGTTTCCGGCCACGGCAAATCCAACATCACCGGTTGCACCGGGATAGAGTGTTATTTTTTTTCCCAATGAGGGGGGAAATGCAAGCGGGGCATTGGGATTGTTATTACCAATACCAACACGGCTATTGACGGCATCATAGGTAAAACCCCAGCCACCGGGACCGCCATAAAATCCAATATTCTGGTTGTTTTGTGTACCCATAAAGCCAAGTTGTCCAGTGTTATTTGCTTTGTAAAGCCAAACACCGGGACCACCGCCAACCAGGTCAGTACTTCCATTTTTTAAAATTAATCTTCCGTTCAAAATCATGCCATCATAGCCGGTATTATTCAATATCCGCATCCTTTCATTGAAACTAGCGCTTGAGCCAAAGCCAAATGCTATATTGGATACCGCTAAGTCGGTATGTATTTGCAAAAGTCCGCTTTGTACACCAAACCCATAGTGGTTGCCGGTATTTCCAAATAAAGAGATCTTATCACCAATTGTATTGGCAAAGTTTAATGGAAAGCCGGGTGTGGTAGTACCAATGCCCACGTTTTGTGCTGTTACATCCATACAGGATAAAACAATGATCATCATTGCCAGTATTTTTTTCATACACTATTTGTTTAAAAGTTGTTGGACCATTTTTCCTTGTTCATTCAATTCGTTTTTCAGTTCTTTTATTTGTTGTTGTTGTTCTTTTACAGCATTGATCAATAAAAAAATGTATGCCTGGTTATTTACACTGCGTAGATCCTCAAAGTCTTTTGTTACATTTTTATCAACCATATAGGGTGCAACTTTTTCAAGGTCCTGCGCCAATATTCCTATTTGCATTTTTTCTGTTTGAAAGGGAGATTGCTGGTTATAATAAAAACTTACAGGGTTAATTTGATCTATGATACTTAGGCCCTTTGTAAAAGGCTGCACATTTTTTTTCAACCGGGCATCGCTCCAGCTGCTTACCGTTCCTGTTGCTGTATAGGTTACACCGTTTCTCACTTCCAATCCTTTTATATCGCTGTTTATAACACCAGCCACGTTTGTATGAAATTCCAATGAGCCGGTAAAACCGCCCATGTCATTGCTGCGGATATAACCGGGCCGCCATTGATTTGCTAAACCATAATCACTTATAAACTCTACAGCAGATGGGCCAAATGCGCCCCTGTTGCCAATAACCAGTGTAACAGGTATAGCACTGGCGGCACCAACTACTTCTAATAATTTGACCGGATTAGTCACGCCAATTCCGGTATTGCCATTTCTTAATACAGTCATGGCATTGGATCTAGCTGCTGAGAAACCTCCATTTCCTATCTGGAAAATTCTATCCGGCGGATTAAAAAAAGTAGGGTCGGGGTTGTCAAGTGTATCGTTCAGGTTTCCTATGGTGAAACAATTAAAGGCTTTTGAGATCAAGGAATGTCCTGCTGAAAATGAAAATCGCCCTCTTGCCTCGTTAAAAAATCCTGCTGCCGTTGAATAGTTGCCACTTGCAAGATTGTCCCTTCCAAAACTGGTTGCTCCTTCACCGCTTGCGGTGGTTTGATACCCCATAGCAGTGGAATAACTACCTGATGCAACAGTGAGGATCCCCATGCTGGTAGATTGTGTACCTGATGCGGTTGTAGCATTTCCTAATGCAGTAGCAGCACCACCTGACGCAATTGTACCAAGCCCCATTGCAGTAGATGCGATCCCTGAAGCCGTAGTTCCTGACCCCAAAGAAGTGGAGTAAAAATTAGAAGCCGTGGTCTGTGATCCCAAAGCGGTTGAATAAAGGTTGTTTGCTTTAGTATTAAAACCGGCAGCAAAGGAATATGAACCTATGCTGTCTTTATCCCATTTCAAACCATCAACTTTACCAACTCTAAAAGCTGCTTTATCCGGGTACCACATCATTCTTGTACCTGCTCCACTTAGCGGAGGATTAACCGGTGAAGCAGGTAAACTAAGTGGCCCTGTAAATACAACATTGCTGTCAGCAACGTGCAACCTGGCCTGTGGTGAGTTAGTTCCTATGCCCACACTTCTGGAATTGTTATTAAAAATATCATTGCCATTCACTGACCAGTAATTGGGAGCCGGTGCCACCCAGTTTGCATTGCCGGTGACATCACTTGAAAGTATATACCCGCTAACAGCACCATTTGTTACCTGGAGATTTGTTGTTTTGATCTTTCCGTTTACTTCAAATCTTTCAGTTGGATTAATTACGCCCAAACCTGTATTACCATTTCTTAAAATGGTTAGTGCATTACTCCTGTTCGCATTATTATTACCATTGCCCACCTGGAATATTCTGTCAATGTTATTTTTTATAAATGGGTCAGGCGTATCTGATGAATCATTATATGACCCGGTGCTGAAACTTCCCCAGGCATTTGCATGTGTTCCCTCACCTGATGCAGTGGAGTACCTGCCCTTTGCCCTTGTTCTGTAACCCAGGGCGTTGGAGTTTAAATTATAAGCTATACTTTCATATCCAATGGCAACGGCATTATCGCCACTGGCAATTGATTTAAAACCTAATGCTATTGTATTAATTCCACTGGCGGTATCATTACTTCCTATTGCAGCTGATGAAATGCCACTGGCAACTGAAAAATATCCTGACGCAAAGGAATAATTGCCCGAAGCAGTAGAAGCATAACCATTTGCCAGCGATGCAAACCCGTTGGAGTTCGTTGCTGTTCCCAAAGATGTAGAACTAAGATTGGTTGCCCTTGTATCAAGTCCTGCGGCAAAAGAAGCTTGTCCTGATGCAATTGTATTAGTGCCAATAGCAGTGGAAGATTCACCAAATGCTTTTGTATTATTGCCCGCTGCAAATGAATACTTGCCTGTACTATCGGTATCCCAATTAGTTCCAAATACAATTCCTGTTCTGAATGCAGCTTTATCGGCATACCACATCATTCTTCTTCCAAATCCTGAGATGGGCGTATTTCCCGGGATAGCAGGTACCGAACCATCAGCAGAAAAAACAACACTGCTGTCTGTAACATGCAACCTTGCCAGTGGGGTGGTTGTCCCAATGCCTACATTTTGTGCATTGCCATTATGCAGACAGCAGAAGAGCAGAATGGGGAATAATGTTTTTTTCATGTTGCCTCGTTTTATCAATTTAAATATCTATTTGTTTTGCCCGTTAGCGACGTACCCCCAGTTTCAGCCATTCTGTTACAAAAGACTTTACTACTGAGTTTACTTCTTTGCCTGCCCTGTAAATGGTTTTCCAGGTTTTGCTTTTTTCTTTTTCATACTGTGGGTTCACAAAATATTTTTTATTTCCTTTTACTACAGTTTGAGCGGAAAAGTCAACTGTAGCCTGCTCGCTTAAGTAAAAATTCAATGCCCGTATGATCGCCGAATCTGTTGATACAGGATATTTTTCTTTCCATTTTGTTGTTTGTGGAAGCGGGTCAGCCGCTTCTTTCATCTGTTCCTTTAACGGTGTTAGAATACTGGCATACATTTTTTTATTTTCACCACTGAGTCCCTTCATCTCTTTTTCCATTTCGGCTATAGAGGATCTCATGTTGTCAATAAGATCCTGTTCAATTTTTCTTGGCTTTTCCCAGGCAGGTTGATTGGCTGTTCTTTCATTCTGGTATGCCTGGTCAAATTCCTTTGACTCGCAGTATTGTTTTATATACGCACAAACTTCTTTGGCTGCCCCTGCTTTATCGCCTGTAATAACGCCAGGCAGCAAAGTTGCTTTTGGAATCTGCAGGTTAAAGCCATCACAATCGCCTGAACAATTTTCTTTCCTGGGTTGGGCATTTATGATGTTTGAAAATATGGCCGCCGTTGCACGGTTGGCATCAACCCCTAGTTTGGTAATAATATCATCTGCCATTTTAAAGGCCATACCTAAAACAGTGATCACTGTGATTGACAGTAAGGTGTTCTTCTTTTTCATGTTAGTATCTTTTTAAAAGTTGTTCAATTAGTTTTCTTTGTTCATCAATTGTAGCTGTAACCGGTTAACCGGTTTAATTTTTCCAGGAGACCTTTTATTTGATGAATATTTGTTTTCAACCTGGCGCCAGGAGATCTTAAAGCTAAAGTTGTACATATTTCAAACTAGAAACAATGAGCCTTTTGTATTATAAGGATCAGGAAGGGTAAGATAGAAGTATTACCTGTTGTACATTTTATTGATAGCCTCGGTTTTATTTTGTACCTGCAGGCGCTGGTAAATATGGCTTAAATGACTTTTAACGGTACTTGCGGAGATGCCTAATTTATCGGCAATTTCTTTATACAAAAAACCTTTACTTAGTAAAACCAACACCTCATTCTCTCTTTGCGTTAACGCTGAAATATACGCTGTGGCATCGGTCTTCTGCATATTGGCGATCACTTTACGGGCAATTTTGGCGGTCATCGGGCTGCCTCCTTCGCTAAGGTCTATCAATGATTCTAAAATCTTTTCCGGTGGTGTGTTCTTTAAAATATAACCGTTTGCACCGGCTTTTATGGCTTCAAAAATCTGGTCATTGTCATCATAAATGGTAAACATGATGAATTGAATATCAGGAGCTGTTGCCTTTATCGTTTGCACACAGTCAATACCCGATTTGCCAGGCAGGTTAATATCAGCAATTACAATATTGGGTGCAAGACCAGGTAATTCATTGATGGCATCCTCTGCATTTGAAAAACATTTTAATAATATAAAACGTTCATCAGATTCAATAATGTATTCCAATCCTTTTTGTATTTCCGGAATATCTTCTATGATGCAAATACTGATCATGCCTGGTTCATTTACTGCAAATTAAAAGTATATTTTTGTCAAATGCTATGATACAAAAGGTTTAGATGGAATTTTAAAAAGGTATATGAAACTGAAGCTCCGTGCCCTGGTCATTTGTAATTTCCACCCTTCCGTTCACTGCTGTAATGCGGTTCTTTATATTTTTTAAGCCATTACCACCAAAGAGCTGATCTGGCCTGATGGCATGCGTGGCTATCCCCACACCATCATCTTTAATACTCAACACCCATCGGGTATCAAAAGATACGGTAATGGTAACATTCCTTGCGTGTGCATGCTTTACAATATTGTGCAGAGTTTCTTTTGCGGCTAAATATATATTACGCCTGTTTTGGCCGGTTACATTTCCGGCCGGAAGTTTTTCAGGGAACCGGATGATACAATTCAAATGATTAGCTGCGCAGTATTCAACTGCATATAGTTTTATGTAGTACAGCAGGTCTTCCAATGAATTATTCTCTTCCTTCATCGCCCAAATGATCTCACTCATATTCTCAACAAGTTCGGTGGATGTTTTCTTGATGGCCAGCAGGTCGGCTTTACTGTCTTCCTTGTTAATGGCCATCTGGCTCAGGTAGGTGATCTTTGTAAGGCCGCTTCCCAGGTCATCATGCATATCTGCTGCAATACGGCTTCGCTCTCTTTCAACAGCCTGTTGCTTTTCAACGGATACCAGTTTTTTCTCCAGTTGTTTTTTATAATAATTATTTAAAAGAAGGTATATCACTGCGATAGCTGTAATTATCCACAATAGCATGAACCACCATTGCTTCCAGAATGGGTTCTTAATGGTAAAAGAATAAAGCAGTTGCTTATCCGGATAAAATCTTCCGGGGTATTGTACGGTGGCGGTTAAAGTATAACTGCCGGGTTGTAAATTATTGATGGTATAATCGGCATTGTTGGTATGCTGCTCCCATTGTGTACCATCTCCTTTGAGCACAAAATGGAATTTCATGTTCTTATTGTCTAAAAAAGAGGGGGCGCTGATGCTGAACAGAAAATTATTTTTATTATAACTGAATGCATTTTCATCAAGGTTTATTTGCTGTTCATTTACTGCTATTGACCTGAAAAAAGCCGTAGGCATATAGCCTGAAGAGAATTTGGTTTCTTTTTGTAAATGATACAGATCGCCCGAGCCGGTAAGGCAGATGGTGGAAGAATCTTTGGTATTAATTAAATTAATGAAAGGCTGGAAAATATTATTGCGCAAAGAGAGGTTCTCTGCAATGGTATCTTTCGCGGTCATGGTTAACAAAACGAGGCCCGTGCCTGTGCCTACCAATAACTGCTGCTCATTTTTTTTGAGTAGTGAATAAATGAAATTATTTGACAGCCCGTTCTTTTTGCCGATACTTCCGGAATAGGAAAGTTTGTCGTCTTTGAACCTGTAGATCTTGATGCCTTCAAATCTTGTCCCCGTGAGTATGGTAGTACTATTCCACAATATAGAGAAACGTGGATTAATGTCAGGGATGAACTCCCTGTAGAGTTCCTGTAATTTTCCGTTTTCCCATGCCAGCCTGATAACGATATTACTTCTTGTAAAACACCAGTAATTGTTATCGGCATCTACAACAATATTATCACAAAAATAGGGCAGGCGGTATGCATAGAGGCGGAGCGTTGTGTCAATAACAAAAAGGACATTTCCGGCGATGAGCAGGTTTCCTTTCCTGTCAATGCAGGTAAAGGAAGGAGAAAAATCATATTGGGAATAATTCTCTAAATGATCAGGTAGGTTAAACTGAACTCCCCGGCTGCTTTTTAATGTTTTGTTGTTAATAAAATGCCAGTATTGGTTTTGATAATAAAAGGGTTTATTATCTGCTGCAGTATGATAATCGGCTACCTTTTCTTCGTTCAAAAAAATGCCGTTAGTTGAGTTTGCAAAAAAATTGCCCTTTTCATCGCTGTTGATCGCAGTAACATAACCTGTTGGAATATTTTTGAAACTGTTGATCTTTATTAACGGGGACTGCTGCATTTTTTGAACGCCATTGGCAGAAGATATAAACCAGTAATTACTTTCAGCATCCTGGAAAGTAAAACCCGCACTACTCAATAAACCATCAGCAGCCGAAAAGTATGTACAGGTTTTGGTATCCGTATCCAGGTTGCAATATCCTTTTTCATTATTACTGAGCCATAGCCGGTTATTGTTGTCAAAAGATATCCACCCATCCCTGAAAGTTGAGGGTACCATACTGTTGAAATATGCAGTGACGGTCTTTAACTTTCCTTTATGGAGTGCATCCCGGTCGAGCTGCAACCATTCTTTCGTTAAAAAATAAGTATTCCCTTTTTTGTCTGATGATGATGTGGAGACATTATCCAGGGTAAGCGAATCAACCAGTAACTGTGACCGGTAGTTATATAAATAAATGGCATTCCCGGTTCCCGAAAGTGTTCTTAAAAAGATCAAATAAGGATCTACCCAAAAAATATTATCTATCCTGGGCATTTTGCTGAACTGGTAAGGGATACTGATCTGTTGCAATATTTTATTTTTTTCCCTAAGCAACAGGTAATTCGTGGCAATTATTTTTTCATCAGGTGAAATATCAATAACGATATTTGCTTCTGACAGCAGGTTGCGGTGTGCAGAGTCAATGGTTACGGTATTTCCGTTTACTTCATAAACATTGCCATCAAAACTGTATAGCCTTACGGTGCCATCATTATATTCGGTAAGGCCGTTAATGATCTCTGTACGTTTATTTCCATCACCCCCATAATTGCTGAAACGCTGCCCGTCAAAAATGCTGAAGCCTTCTCTTGTAAGAAAATAGATCCGCCCTTTTGAATCCTGGAATGTTTTGACAACCCTTGCATCCACCAGCCCGTTAGCAGGGGTATAGGTTTCTAAAGGCAGTTGCTGTGCAGACGCAGTAAGTAGTGTGAAGGCTAAAACAACAGATATAAACAAACGCATACTTAAAATTAAGTAAACTTGTTTAGATGCACTTATTCAAAATCAGTATAGAGACCTGCATTCCCAACAGTTCTTTTATTTTTTCTATTCCCTTCTGCTGGCAGGCTATTGTTGTTTCAAGTTTGTCGTTTGTTGTTTTCAAATCGTCATTCGTAAATCGGCAATTATTTTTCGCTGTTCCTGTATTGCTTTCATCCAGGAAAAATAAATTCTGTATAATGCAAACCATATAAATCCTTTTCATGCTTCGGGGCATCCACTCCGCTGAAATTGTAGTTCAGTTGCTTTTTTCCAATACTCCCAAACTATCCAACTCCGCTGCTGTTACCGATGGCGGCATAATATTATGCTCTATTTTATACACTACAAACCCCGCTGCTTTTTTTGCATTAACCTCTGTGCTGAATCCATTATTGCCACCTACTGCGGGAATGTGAGGCTGATGAATATACACGGCATCATCTTTATAAATGTCGTAACCGAAACCCTTAATTGGTTTATCACTTTTCATTGTATCGTTATTAAAGACTTTTATTCGCAGAGATGCAACATTTTGCATGCTTACTTTAGCCTTATCAGCACTACCGGCGGCTTTACGGCTACCTGTTTTCCCCTGTTCATTATTGCAGGCAATAAAAAAAAGAAAGACGAATAATCCAGCTAATCCTTTAATCATGGTTAATACATTTTTTTACTGGCAATATTCCCAGAAGTCTTTTCTATTTGAACCACCATCAACTCCTGTCCCGATATACCCTTTGAAGCCAATCGCAAAGCCAATGGCACCGAATCTTATTGTTCCGCCAAAGTCGGTTTTCTGAGTCCAGGTATTGCCTGAGGGGTTGTATTCCCAGAAGTCCTTTTTTCTTGCACCATCAGTCCCTGTCCCGATATACCCCTTGGCGCCAATGGCAAAGCCAACGGCATAGGTTCGTCCTGTTCCGCCAAAGTCGGTTTTCTGAGTCCAGGTATCGAGTGATGGGTTGTATTCCCAGAAGTCCTTTTTATTTGCAATACCATCAACTCCTGTCCCGATATACCCTTTGGTGCCAATGGCAAAGCCAACGGCAGCTTCTCGTGCTGTTCCGCCAAAGTCGGCTTTCGGTACCCAGGTATCAATCGAAGGGTCATATTCCCAGAAGTCATTTTTATATGGACCGATTCCATCATTCCCTGTCCCGATATACCCCTTGGTGCCAATCCCAAAGCCAACGGCACTGAATCGTGCTGTTCCGCCAAAGTCGGCTTTCTGTGTCCAGGTATTACCCGAAGGATCGTATTCCCAGAAGTCCTTTTTAAATCCACTACTTCCAAGCCCTGTCCCGATATAACCTTTGGTACCAATCGCAAAGCCAACGGCACCTTGTCGTGCTGTTCCCCCAAAGTCAGCTTTCTGCGTCCAGGTATTGCCCGAAGGGTCGTATTCCCAGAAGTCCTTTTGATCTCCGGGACCATTTCCTGTCCCAATATACCCTTTGGAGCCAATAGCAAAGCCAACGGCACCTTGCCTTGCTGTTCCGCCAAAGTCAGTAATTTGGGCCCATGTATTTGCCGCACATACTCTTATTACCACTCCGTTGAAAAAATTACCAGTAGCGCATACAGAAATCCAACCCGTGCCATTCCAGGTTTCCGGGCAGTTATTATCAGTATTATAAATCTGCAGTCCCGCAGCAGGAGATGGAATAGCATTGCGCTGTGCGGTGGTCATTCGTGGCATTAAGAACCCGCTGGAAGTAGAAGCAATTTCTACTTTGGCTGAAGCATCAGGAGTGGTAGTTCCTATACCTACATTTTGGGCAAAGGAAACAACTGTAAATAACAGGGAGGTAAATAGTAAATAAAGCTGTTGCATAAGGTTTTTATATTTTGTACAAACAAGATAATGTTTTTGGGTGTATTCCAAATTGTCGCTCCTTATTTCGGTCGGTGGAGACACCGACCGAGGCTGCATTTTTTTTAACTGGTTGAAAATAAAAATTAGCAAACCTGTTTATGCAACATTTTTAAGTAACGTTGCCCTGCGGCGACTAACCACCAATATTTCTCCGTTGCGTAAACCCATATATCGTTTTTGAGCAGTATGAAATTGTTTTACATACCCGCTGTTTACCAAATGGGTTTTATGTGTACGCCAAAAAACACCGGCAGGCAGGTGCTGTTCAAACCAATGTAATACCCTGGCTACCGTTAAAGGATAGCTGTTATAAGCAAAATATATTTTACAATAATTGCTCATGCCCTGTATGCGGATGATGTTATCAGTATTATAAAACTGCAGGCCCTTATTTGTGGGGATGATGATTGTTTCCATTTTTAAATCTTTTGATTTAACAGATCAATTTCATGTGTTAGTTCTTTAATTAACCTCATACCGGAGCCCTACAAAATATTACCATTTGCATCCAGCCTGATGATCCAGTAATCTCCTATTCCATGATTTGCCGGGGTAACATCTCCGTTAGCCGACGAAGATGATGTTCCTGCCACTATATAGCCTCCATCTGCTGACTGCTGAACGCTGTACGCAACATCAGTACCACTTCCTCCTATTAATTTATTCCAGGTGATATTGCCAAAGCGATCCAGTTTTACGATCCAGTAATCCTGGCCACCATGATTCACCAGGGTAACATCCCCAGATGCAGATGACAAAGACCCGCCCACCACAATATATCCTCCATCTGTTGTTTGTACAATGCTATTTGCTGCTTCATAATTTGTACCTCCTAATAATTTATTCCATAGAATTGCTGCTCCGCTAACATCAAGCCTTACTATCCAGAATTCCTTACTTCCTGCCAGGTGATTGGTACCCGTAACATCACCATTGGCTGAAGAGGTTGAATATCCTGCTATAAGGTAAGCGCCGTCAATAGTATTTTGCCTGATGCTGTAAGCTTCTTCATCAATATTCCCACCTAATAACCTGTTCCAGGAAATAGCTCCTGCGACATCTAATTTAACGATCCAGTAATCCGTGAATCCATGATTAACGGGTGTAACATTACCATTTGCAGATGAAGTTGAAGACCCGGCTACTATATAACCCCCTTCGGCAGATTCCAATACACTCATCGGAATTTCGGTCCCGGTCCCGCCCAATAATCTGTTCCATAAAATATTTCCTGTTCCATCAAGTTTCACTATCCAGTAATCAAGAGCTGAAGGGCCCCCATGGTTAGTTTCAGTAACATCACCATTGGCAGACGAAGTTGATTCCCCGGCAACAATATATCCTCCGTCTGAAGTTGGTTGAATGCTGTAAGCTTTATCAAATCCACTTCCCCCCAATAATTTATTCCATACAATATTCCCTGAGCCATTTAATTTAACGATCCAGAAATCGCTAATTCCATGATTTACTTCCGTAACATCGCCATTGGCTGATGAAGTTGAATATCCGGCTACGATATAACCACCGTCTGTTGTTTGCTGAATGCTGTTTGCAAAATCACTTCCGGTTCCCCCCAATAATTTATTCCATGAAATTGTTCCGGTGGCTGTGAGTTTAACTACCCAAAAATCACCTAATCCTCCTGAACCATTGTCGTGAGTAGCGCCGGTAACATCTCCGTTGGCAGATGAATAGGATGTACCTACTACTATATATCCTCCATCGATTGTTTTCTGAATGCAAGGCACCTGTTCATCTCCATTTCCTCCCAATAATTTATTTGCTCCTGCAATACCTGATTTTATGTTGCTCCAGCCATACACGGTATAAAATTCAATGGTCTGCGTGGTACTGTTGAAGATCATGAGGCCCGGCACCGGGCTTACAATAGCATCCCGCTGTGTGGTGGTCATGCGGGGTGGCAGAAAGCCACTGGTGGTACTTGTTACATCAAGCTTCGCACTTGCAACCGGTGTAGCTGTACCAATACCCACATTGCCACCCTGTGCAATAGTAAAACGGGGCGTTCCATAACCACCTGTTCCTCCATCTTCACTAATACCAAATGTGCCTATATCAACGCCATTTAAAATACCTGTTGTCCACGACTTAGGGCTGGTCATTGTTTTTTTAAATTGAATCTTTGGCCCATCAGCATTACCAATCACATCCTGATTAATTAATAATGCTGTACCGTAAGTAGAAAAGCCATTATGTATTATTTCCAGTTTAGCAGCAGGTGCTGCAGTACCATTTATACCAATCCCCACATTACCAATATTATCAATCAACATCCTGGTCTGATTTCCATTGGTACGGAACTGAATTCCGTTTAACGTGTTGAGGTTATTATATACAATGGCTCCATCGTATGGAATACCCGGGATGCCAAATAATATCCCGGTTTCTTTAGCGACCGGGCTTAAAACATTAATAAAAGTATGGTCGTTGCTTTCCACGGTTAGCGGAGCAAGTGAATAAGGGGTAGCCCCCGATGCGCCGTTTTGTACATGTAACTTAGATAACGGAGCCGTTAAGCCAATACCTACACTTTGTGCCATGCTATCTTGCGAAAAAAAAATTAATACAAGAGCAATGAATACAAAATATTTTTTGATGAGGTTCATATATTATTTTATTTTTTTTCAACAAGTTTTTTTAATTCATCTATTTCTTTTTTTAGTTCTTTCATCCCTTCAACCAGTAAGGGCACTACTTTTGCATAGTCCACCGACTTATAACCGTCTTTGTCTGTTTGCACAGCCTGTGGCAAAACTTTTTCTACATCCTGCGCTATAAGTCCTACCTGTAGTTTGGTATCAAAATATTTGGACGGAAATTCATCCGTTCTCATAAAATATACAACGCCGTTAATAGCCATTATTTTTTGCAGCGGGTTTTGTAATAGAGAAATTTGTTTTTTATAGCGGGCATCAGAAGGATAATTAGTGCCGTTAACGGTAAGCGTTCCTGTACTGTTGGTAAGATACATTCTTTCTGTAAAAGTACCGCCTGTATAATAGCCAAAACTTATTTTACCGGGCGAACCATCTGTATATATTTGTAATTCACCTGATTCAACTCCCATTCCATAATAATTATTGGAGCCTCCATCATACAGGCTGATCTTTCTGCCGGTTGTATTTGCAAAAGCAAGCGGAGCATTGGGTGCATTGTTGCCAATACCAACATTGCCGCCACTTAATATTGTTATGCGATTTAGATTGCTGGTCAATAGGTTCAATGTATGTGCTGATACAGTTCCGAATTGTGCCCCGACAACACTGTTAACTGAAGATCTAAGTGTTAGAGCTCCTGTTTTTAGATCAATGCCGGTATTTTCCGGACCAACAACTTCTAACAATTGACCCGGAGT
>JBDSGK010000163.1:0-8879 GCA_039919015.1 Ferruginibacter sp. | reverse complement strand
GCCCACGAAAGGAATCGAACCTTCACACCCTTGCGAATGGCAGATTTTGAGTCTGCTGCGTCTACCAATTCCGCCACATGGGCTTTACAACGTTAATCCGTTTATACGTTAATCCGTTAATTTGTGATGAGCCAAATGACTTTAAGTCTCTCACATATTGATAATCCCCACGGATTAACCAATTAACGGATTAACTGTAATGGGGAGCAATATTACATCATCCCTCCAATCTGTCCAAAATACGTTGCAGGTATTTTTTCTTGAAATAGTATTCTTTTAGTTTTAATAAGTCGGCCTGGCTTGCGGTGGCATCATCATAGTTTTCAATAACGGGCTTTACTTCGCTGTAGAGCTGATCTTCCAGGTCCTGTACCTGTTGAGCAGAGTTGTCGGTTAACTCTTCATTCAGCTCCATCATCTGCATTAAAAATGCCGGGGGCAGCTGGTATTTTTCTTCTTCTTCCAGCAATTCCTTTAACTGCAATACATATTTAATGGTCTGGTCCGGGTTTTTAAAAGTTTTTAAGGCCTTGTTCAGTTGGGAGGATATTTCCAAAGCCTGTTCCTGTTCATGCTCGGTGCCCTGTGCAAAAAAATCGGGATGGTATTTTTTCTGTAGCTCAAAATATTTTTGGGCAAGTTTGCTTTTGTCTATTTTAAAAGTAACGGGCAGTTCAAACAGTTCGAAATAATTCATAGTGCAAATGTATGATGTTTTACTTTTTTGTCTTGATATGCAATTACGTAACAGTTATATCACGGAGAGCATAGAGCATTTCAATCCGTCCTGCGTCTTGATAGTTCCACAAAAAAAGCTATTGTAGGTATAAGAAAGATAATGATACCAACATAAACCTGTGGTTGATTTAATATAGGTAAAGCGAAGCAGAACATAATACAATTGAATGCATTAGTTATTGCTGCTATCACTTTAGTGAACTTAGAGCCGCCTCTATCAATTGCAACAAGATTCAGTAATCCTGCAAAGATTATCGCCATTCCTGATCCTACAAACCAAAGTGTGCCCTCATTCATATAGAGTGGAAATGCAAAACCTATATGTACTATCCCTAAAAGAATAATTAAATAGGATACAATTTTGATAAGGTTATGCATGCCAGGGTTTATTTCTTTTTTTAGCTGATTTCTTTACTGCTTTTGGTATATATCAAATTTACTCAAATTTGTTCTTTACTTTTTATCTTTACTTTTTTGTCTTGAAAAAAGTAACAAAAAAGATTAATCCCGCCATTGGCGGGGACGAATGCCTCCGGCCGTTTTGCCCGCCAACCCACGGCACCAATCTGCTTTTTCTTTTACAGCATCTAACTACAACCGTATTTCAGAGACTTTATTTTAAATGATTAGCTCATCATTAATTAGTGTGACAGTTCAGGTTTATGTAAGATCAAAATGGAAAAATACCACACCCATAGCCATATCAACAAAAACAAAGTGCGGGTATGCATTAAATTAAAAACTGTTTTCACCAACTTTGGATAACTGCATCTAAGAGTAGAATTACCGATGTACAAGCCACAGTAGAACTAAAGCTTAATCAGGGAACTATCCCGAATCCGGGATGTAATCGGATTCGGCGGCCCTTTTTTGGTTACTTTTTTGGGCAAGCAAAAAAGTGACAATAAAACGACTTTTAGTTTTAGATAAAAGTCCTTTTTAAAATCAAAAATGTAAATTGCCACTCTAAATTAACGATCGATGCTGAAAATTGGATTGATAAGGGAAGGAAAAATACCACAGGACAACCGCGTGGCACTTACACCATCGCATTGTAAATGGCTGCACATGAATTTTGATGATGTGCAGGTCATTGCCCAACAGTCTGACAGCCGTTGCTATACCGACAAAGAGTACGAAAGGGCAGGAGTGGGAGTTAAAGAAGACCTCAGCGAATGCAATTTATTGCTAGGTATTAAAGAAGTTCCTGTTGATATGTTACTGGAAGGAAAGACCTATATGTTCTTTTCCCACACAAAAAAAATGCAGCCGGCGAATCAAAAATTATTTAAGGCCATACTGGAAAAAAAAATTAGGCTGATCGATTACGAATGCCTGGAACATGATGATGGTACCCGTATCATCGGCTTTGGCTTTTTTGCCGGCATAGTTGGCGCCCATAACGGCATGATGGCTTATGGTAACCGCACCGGCACATTTAAACTGCAACGTGTTGGCTCGGTAAACAGTTTTCAAAAACTGATACATACTTATTTTGGTTTGAGGCTGCCCAATATTAAAATTGCGGTAACCGGCACCGGGCGTGTGGCTCATGGTGTACTGGAGATCATGAATTTACTGGGGATACATGAGGTGGAGACGGAGGAATACCTGGACACAATATTCACGTACCCGGTATATGTGCATTTAAAAGGAGCAGACCTGTATGCACATAAAGAGACCGGTAAATATAACCGGAATGATTTTCATGCCAACCCGAAAAATTATAACTGCAGGTTTACGGAATATATTTCAAGCACCGATATTTTGATCAATGGCATCTATTGGGAAAAAAGTATTCCAAGGCTTTTTGAAATGGAGGATCTTAACAAAGAAAATTTCAGGATACAAACCATTGCAGATATTACGGATGACCTGAATGGCTCTGTGCCCTGCAATCTTGGCGACAGTACCATCGCTGATCCTGTTTATGGAGTTGATAAGACCAGTTTTGAAAAAACGGCTCCTTATTTACCCAACGCTGTTGATATCATGGCCGTGGGCAATTTGCCCAATGAACTGTCAAGGGATGCCAGCCGTTATTTTGGAGAGCAGCTGATCAAATTTGTGTTGGATGATATCAGGCTTGGCGGCAGTAAACTCATTAACCATGCAACCATGGTTGATGCCGGGAAACTGAATGAGCCTTACCTATATATGAAAGACTATGCAGGCATCTGATCATAAATAGAGATAGTAATCTTTTAAAGCTTCAGCAAATGCTGCTGTATATTGATCAGCTTCATCTTTAATAGCAATTTCCATTTGTTCCACCTCTTTTTCTATACGACTAAAAAATAATATGCCCCGGAAAAAATTATGTTTTGGGCTTTGCTTTACAAGAATTTGTTTGTTAAGATGAAGGTCAACCCTTGCCGCTTCTTCAATAAAATAATCAACCCGCAGGTAAGGCAATAACACGGCAAATGATCCCCCCGCTGTTACATGGATATCTGCAATATGTAAGAGCTCAACTAAAGTTAAAGCGGTACTATGCTTTGCTTTATTTTTTGTATCATCCGGCGAAAGCAGGTCATCTTCAAAAAAAGGAGGATTGCAAATGATCAGGTCGTATTTTTTCCTCACAGCCTTTTGCTTATCAGGTTCTATGAACGGATCGGGAGCCAGGATCAAAACATCTTTATTAAAAACTTCTAACCTGTCCCCCCAGGGTGATGCAGTAAAATTTTCCTTTGCCTGTTGAGCTGCATCGGTATCTATTTCAAAAGCATCAATGATGACGGAATCATTTTTTTGCGCAAGCATTAATGATAATAATCCTGTACCGGTCCCGATATCTAAGCAGTGCACAGCATCCTGACCACGGGGCTCTGTGAGCGGATTACCAATTGGCAGTTGGCAGTTTGCAACGAAAGCCCCAAACAAACAGGCATCGGTACATACTTTCATGGCGCAGTTATCCTGTTGCACCATGAATTGTTTGAATTCAAAATAGTTGTTAGGCATAAATTCAAAATTCAAAAGTCAAAATTCAAAATTCAAAAGTCAAAATCCTTCCGGTACAATGTCATTTAAAAAATTAAAGGAACCTATATTTTTTACTTTTGAATTTTTACTTTTTACTTCTTTTCACCACTCAACTCTTGCCGAAGGACCTATACTTAGCTCAGTAAAATCCTTTTCCAGGTATTTATAGTAGCCGGTAATAGCGATCATCGCAGCATTATCGGTACAGTATTCAAATGCAGGGATGAATGTATGCCAGTCCTCCTTTTCTCCCATGGCTGTAAAAGCTTTACGCAGCCCGCTGTTGGCACTAACACCACCGGCCAGGCAAATATCAGTGATACCAGTTTCTATGGCGGCTTTTTTGAGTTTATTCAATAAGATGCTCACGATCCGGTCCTGTACCGATGCACAGATATCATTCATATTTTCTTCAATGAATTTTTGACGGGTGGGTTCATCAGCTAAAAATTCTTCTTTGAACAAATTACTGGTACCCGCATTCTTTAAAAAATAGAGGATAGAGGTCTTTAAACCGGAAAAACTAAAATTCAGACCGGGAATCTGTGGCTCCGGAAATTTAAAACGCTTGGGGTTTCCGTTAGCTGCATATTTATCAACCAGGGGCCCGCCGGGGTAGGGCAGTCCAAGCATTTTTGCCGTTTTATCAAACGCTTCACCTGCAGCATCATCAATGGTCTCACCAATCACTTTTAATTGGGTTGGAGAATCGCAGCGCACAATTTGTGTGTGCCCACCGCTTACCGTTAGACATAAGAAAGGAAACCCCGGCCTTTTATGAGGAATTAGATTAGCCAGTACATGCGCCTGCATATGGTGAACGGCAATGAGCGGTTTACCCAAAGCCAATGATAATGATTTGGCAAATTGAGTGCCCACCAATAGGGAGCCGATCAGTCCGGGTGCCTGTGTAAATGCAATGGCGTCAACAGTTGGCAGTTGGCAGTTGGCAGTTAGCAAAGCAGCATCAACTACCGGTACAATATTCTGCATATGGGCACGACTGGCCAATTCAGGTACAACGCCGCCAAACCGCTCATGTACGGTTTGGTTGGCAATGCTGTTCGATAAAATTTTCCCATCAACACAAACTGATGCAGATGTTTCATCGCAGGAAGATTCTATGGCCAAAATTGTAATACTCATTAATAAATAATTCTGAAATGTTCCGCAAAGATACAAACCTCACCCCAACCCCTCTCCGAAGGAGAGGGAACTCGATTTTGGCAGTTCATAATATTATCTTCGTTCCAATCTTCGCTAATATCTTCGGGATTTCCTCCCCCTTCGGGGGAGATAGAGGGGGCTACTTCCTTATCGCCGTCACCGGATCCATTTTAGCAGCCTGCGATGCCGGGATGATTCCCGCCAATATGCCTACTGCAACACAAATGATGACGGTGGCAAACAGCATGGGCAATGAAATATAGACCGGGAATTTCAATGGTCCCGATAATATAAGGGTGAGTATATACACAAAGAATAAACCGATTGCACCTCCAAGGATACAGAGCACGGTGGCTTCCATTAAAAATTCAAAAAGAATACTGCTCTTTTTGGCTCCGATGGCTTTTTTTAGCCCGATAACACTGGTCCTTTCCCTTACAGTAACAAACATGATATTGGCAATGCCAAACAAGCCAACAACTAAACTTATGCCTCCAATGATGGCACCCACAATATTTACCATGGAAAAGAAACCGGTAATGGCTTTACTGAAAGCTTCTACACTATTCAATGAAAAATTGTCCTCCTGTGTTGGGCTTAGCCGCCTTATCTGGCGCATGATGCCCTTCAATTCATCCATTAAAGCAGTAGGCGTAACCCCGTCCTTTCCTTTGGCAATTAAGATCGGGTTGGCATTCTGTTCGTCAAACAATTGTTTGCTGAATTTATAAGGCAGCATAATGCAGTTGTCGTAATCCCAACCGATCATGTTCTTGCCTTCTTTTTTAATAACGCCAACAATAGTAGCTTTCTTTCCTTTAACATCAATATGTTTGCCCAGGGCCCGTTCGGTATTGCCGAATAAAGATTCGGCATTGGTAAACCCGATCAGGCAAACATTACTGCCTGCATTGAATTCACTTTCCGAAAAAAAACGGCCCTGGTCAAAATTCAGGGGTTGAACGATCATTTGTTGCTGGGTGATACCATATACACTTACACTTTGTAACAGGTCATCTTTGTGTGAAATACTGCTGCCCGTCTGCATTAAATAAGCAATATCATCCAGCAGTACCGCACGTTGCTTTACCAATGCTACTTCTTCGTATTTGGGTGTAGGCCTGGCCCTGAATTTCCAGATGGGTTGATCGGGCCCGCCACTATAATCCCATTTATCAATATAGATGGTATTACTGCCCAGGCTTTTTACTTCGTTTTGAATATTGCGTTCGAGGCTGTTGACCGTAGCCAACACGCCAATAATGCAAAAGATACCAAAGGCAACACCTGTAAGACTGAGGGCAGTACGGAGTTTATTTACTTTCAGTTCCTGGAAAGTTAGCTTTAACGAATTGCGGGCAATGTTTAGCGACTTACGCATGAATCAAAATTACGGGATGCTATTGGAATTTCAGACCTAAATATATGAGCGGTGAGATGAGGCCTTTGCATTACCTTTGCGGCTTTAAAAAACAGCTATTAGCTGTTGGCTATTAGCTATTAGCGCAGTGCGTTTTGCTAACAGCTAACTGCTAAAAGCTAACAGCTTTCCTTTATGAAATATCTCAACGAAATAAACAAACGCAAGACCTTTGCCATCATCTCTCACCCGGATGCGGGTAAAACAACCCTGACAGAAAAATTCCTGTTATTTGGCGGCGCCATACAAACTGCCGGTGCGGTAAAAAGCAATAAGATCAAGAAACATGCTACCAGTGATTTTATGGAGATAGAACGCCAGCGTGGTATCAGTGTGGCTACCAGTGTAATGACCTTTGAATACGATGGGCACCTCATTAATTTATTAGATACCCCCGGCCACAAGGATTTTGCAGAAGATACGTTCAGAACATTAACAGCTGTTGACAGCGTGGTATTGGTGATAGACAGCGTGAACGGGGTAGAGGCACAAACCAGGCGGCTGATGGAAGTTATTGCCATGCGTAGCACACCGGTGATCGTTTTCATCAATAAGATGGACAGGGATGGTAAGAACCGCTTTGACCTGCTGGAAGAAATTGAAAATGAATTAAAGATACAGTTGCATCCCATGACCATGCCCATTAACAGCGGCAAGGATTTTAAAGGGGTATATGATATGCATAAAAAAAGCCTGGTGCTGTTCACTGCCGGTACCAAGGCCAATGACGAAGATGTATTGGAGATAAAAGACCTGAATGATGAGATACTGGATAAGAAGATAGGAGAGAAGGACGCCAATACCTTGCGGGAAGATGTGGAACTGATCGAAGGTGTATATGGCGAATTAAAAGAAGAAGATTACCTGTCGGGTAAAACGGCTCCTGTGTTTTTTGGGAGTGCGGTAAACAATTTTGGCGTTAAAGAAATGCTGGATACTTTTATCCGCATTGCCCCAACGCCCAGACCAAGGCATACCACTACCCGGGATATAAAACCCGAGGAAGATAAGTTCAGCGGATTCATTTTTAAGATACATGCCAACCTGGATCCCAAGCACCGTGACCGTATTGCTTTTTTAAGGGTTTGTAGCGGCAGGTTTGAACGCAATGCCTATTACCACCATGTGCGTATGGATAAGGACCTGCGCTTTAATAACCCCTATAGTTTTTTGGCCCGCCAGAAAGATGTAATTGAAGAAGCTTATCCCGGCGATGTAGTAGGGCTATTTGATACCGGGAACTTTAAAATAGGAGATACGATGACCGAAGGAGAGGATTTTTTCTTTACCGGTATACCCAGTTTTTCGCCTGAAATTTTTAAAGAAGTAGTTAACAAAGATCCTATGAAAACCAAGCAGTTGGAGAAGGGATTATTACAGTTAACCGATGAAGGGGTGGCCCAATTATTCACGCAGTTTGGAGGTAATAAGAAAATAATAGGCTGTGTGGGTGAGCTACAGTTTGAAGTGATACAATACCGCCTTTTGCAGGAGTACGGCGCATCGGTACAAATGAATAACCTCCCATTTTTTAAGGCCTGCTGGTTAACCAGTAAGGATCCAAAAAAATTAGAAGATTTCGTCAAATATAAACAGGCAAATATTGCTGAAGATAAAGACAACCACCTCGTTTACCTCGCCAACAGCGAATGGTTCTTAAATACCGAGATACAGAACAATCCCGATATTGAATTTCATTTTACGAGCGAGATACATAAGTAAAAAGTAAAAATTCAAAAGTAAAGATTCAAAAGTAAAAAGTATTAATTTACGGTATGTACAATTTAGATAAAACCGTTTTTAAAGCACAAACATTTGCCGAGGCAGAAAGAAGTAATGTATTTGAAAAAACTGTTTCACTTGCTGAAAGGTTAAACCAGGGTTGGTATCTTAGTGCAATGGTACATGGTGTGGATCCTTACCATCCGATAAAAATGGAAAAGCAGTTAGTTAGCATAAGAAAACATCCCAAATAATGGCTAACATTTTCAATGAAGATTTCAGGGATTTTATTGATGCATTAAACAAGCAGGAAGTGGAGTATTTGCTTGTTGGAGGCTATGCTGTTATTTTACATGGTTACAGAAGGTCAACAGGCGATATGGATGTTTGGGTTAATGTAACACCCGAAAATCATAAAAAACTTATTAAAGCTTATCTGGCTTTTGGCTTACCAACAACAGATATTACAGCAGAGAATTTTCTGCTAAACGATGAGCTGGATGTATTTACTTACGGTATTCCGCCAGTATGCATTGAAATTTTAAAAAAAGTAAAAGGATGTGATTTTGACGAGGCTTATAAAATAAGTAAGGTTTACGATGAAAACGGACTGCAAATAAGATTTATTCATGGAAATACACTAATCCAGGCCAAAACAGCTTCTGGTCGCTTCAAAGATTTAGATGATATAGAAAAACTCAGTATGTAAATTATCATTCCCTCAACTTAAACGAAACGGCACCATTTGTTTTTGCCGTACTCTTAATATTCAGTTCATACCTTTTCTTGCCGTCGTAAATAACCATTAATGCAGTATTGGGAGGAATGCTGCCTAAATTTTCGG
>JBDSGK010000162.1:0-3546 GCA_039919015.1 Ferruginibacter sp. | reverse complement strand
CCGAAGGGGGGTTCAAGAACCCTCAAGTAAAACATGAACCCACTGTTTGGGTAAGCACAAAGAAGGAAGGCAATAAAGTTTTAATCTCAGTAAGAGATAATGGACCGGGCATTCCACAAAAAGTATTAGATAAAATCTTCCAACCCTTTTTTACCACCAAACCCACCGGGCAGGGAACGGGATTGGGATTGAGTTTGAGTTATGATATTGTAACCAAGGGGCATGGCGGTGAGTTGAAACTGGAAACAGAAGAAGGAAAGGGAACTACGTTTAGCATAATATTACCCGCCACAGCCGGATAAAAAGTTAAGAATGGACAAATACTGAATTAGATTCCTGATTTGTCCTAAATCAGATTTTAATATACTTGAATCATGAAGATTGTAAAACATTGCGTAAACTATCAAAAGTTTTTATCAGCCATCGGCCTCAGCATTGAACAGGCAAGGCAAAATGCAATAAAGGCAATCAATACAGAACTGGTAAAAGCCAATTGGGAAATTGGCAGACACATTGTGGAGTTTGAGCAACAGGGGCAGCAAAGAGCAGAATACGAAACCGACCTGCTGGCAAGGCTTTCAAAAGATTTGAAGCTACTTTATGGAAAAGGATTTGGCAGACGAAACATATTGGATATGCGGCGTTTTTACCTGGCCTGTCAGAAATGGCAGACAATGTCTGCCAAATTAAGCTGGAGTCATTATATATCATTAATAAGCGTAACGGACGATATGGTAAGAAGCTTTTATCAAAAGCAAGCCATTAATGATAATTTATCGGTAAGAGAATTAGACAGGCAAATTGATTCTGCTTTATTCGAAAGGTTGGCATTAAGCAAAGACAAGAAAGGGGTTTTACAATTGGCACAAAAAGGAAATTATTATTTCTCAGCAACATAATATTTTATGAGCAACATTAAATTATTTGAAAGCAAACAGGTTCGCTCTGCCTGGAATGAAGAGGAGCAAAAATGGTATTTTTCCATTATTGATGTAATTGAAATACTAACCGGTACAGACCGGGGAAGAAAATACTGGAATGACTTAAAAACTAAACTTAAAAAAGAAGGAAGTGAACTGTCCGATAAAATCGGACAGTTGAAAATGCAGGCCGCAGACGGAAAATCAAGAGTGACAGACGTTGCCGATACCGAACAACTCCTCCGCCTTATCCAATCTATCCCATCCCCCAAAGCAGAACCATTTAAACAATGGCTGGCAAAAACAGGCTATGAAAGGATGAAAGAAATTGCAGACCCCGAACAAAGTTTGGATAGAGCAAGAGAAAATTGGCAGAAGCTTGGCCGCAGTGAAAAATGGATACAACAGCGAATGACCGGCCAGGAAACAAGAAATAAATTAACAGATTACTGGCAAGAAAGCGGGGTTAAAAAAGGAGATGAGTTTGCATTCCTCACCAACATCATTCATACCGAATGGGCAGGATTGAGCATAAAGCAGCATAAAAATTTAAAAGGTCTAAAATCTCAAAATTTGAGAGATCACATGAGCGAAGCCGAATTAATCTTCACAGCATTAGCAGAATTATCTACAAGACAAATTGCAGAAACAGACAAAGCAAAAGGTGTAAAACAAAATGCAGTTGCCGGAAAGAAAGGCGGAAAGATTGCAAAAGATGCAAGGCTGGCACTGGAAAATAAGACCGGGAGAAAAGTAATTACCGGAGAAAGTTTTTTACCCCCATCAAAACAAAACAAAAAATTAAGATGAAATCATTTGTAAAAATATGCCTGCTCTGTTTGATACCTGGATTTTCAATGGCACAAAAAGACCCAACCTGGGGATATGTAACTGCACAGCAAGCCGATAGCCTGAGACGTTCTGTACAAACAGAAAAGAACGATACCCTAAAGATGGCTGCCTACCGCAGCCTGGGATTTTATTACCAGGATTTTATTGCTGATAGCGGGCTATATTTTCATGAACAGCAATTGGTATTGGCCAAAAAGTTAAATAAAAAATTATGGCAAGCGGATGCATACAGTCAGGCAGGATATTGCCTGGTAATATTAGGCAATTTCATGAAAGCATATGAGTACCATAATGAGGCCATGAAACTGGCAGGTGATGAAAAAAACGAATCAGATAATTGGCGTCCCTGGACATTTTCAAATGCAAAAAATGGTTATGAAGCCCGGATTGCGATTTTGGGTATGAATTATCAAATGATGGGAAATCTTTGGGGAGCTTTGGGTGAACTGGAAAAACAAAGGTCCTCTTACGAGGAGGCTTTAAAATTGGGAGCGTCTATCAACAATGGTAAAATAATATATGTAGGTTATTCAAGCATAGCTAATATTTTACCACCGGATTCCTTGATTATATTGATTAATAAGGGGCTCAACTTTGCTGCTGCAGCCGGCTTTAGAAGAACGGGAAATTCGTTAATAAATCTGGCAAGAGCTTATGCTGGAAAAGGCATGTGGGATTCGGCTTTTATTTTTGCATACAAGTCAATAGCCGTAAATGAAAAAGATAATTATCTCAGGTCATTAGTTAGTTCTTGCTATGGCGTATCCTTTTTATACGGCAGGCAGAACAATAAAGATTCATGCCTGTTTTATGCAAAAAAGGCTTTAGCCGCTGCCCAGATTACAGGCTTACCTGGTTCTATGCTTACGGCGTATCAATGCCTTTCCAACGCAAACCAAATAAACAAGAACACAGACAGCGCCTTTAAGTATGAACGATTATCATACAAGTTAAATGACAGTCTTAAAAATGTCAGTATAACAAGTCTTACTGAATACCAAAAATTTGCTTTCAATGAACAGCTTCGTTTAAAAAAACTGGATGAAGAAAAAACAGCGTATGCAAATAAATTGAAAATGGCTGGTTTGATAGTTGTGCTTGGTGGCATTCTACTGACAACAATAATTCTTTACCGAAACAACCGGCAAAAACAAAAAGCAAACAAAGTTTTAGAAGCAACCCTTACAAATTTAAAATCCACCCAGTCCCAACTTGTACAATCCGAAAAAATGGCGAGCCTCGGAGAACTTACCGCAGGTATTGCACATGAAATTCAAAACCCATTAAACTTTGTAAATAATTTTTCGGAAGTAAATACAGAATTGATCGATGAAGTAAGGCAGGAAATAGATAAAGGGAATATTGATGAAGTGAAAATACTTCTTGGTGATATCAAAGACAATGAACAAAAAATAAATCACCACGGTAAAAGAGCCGATGCCATTGTAAAAGGAATGCTGCAACACAGTCGCAGCAGCAGTGGTGTTAAAGAACCAACAGATATCAATGCACTGGCTGATGAATACTTACGTCTCTCCTACCACGGACTTCGTGCAAAAGACAAATCATTCAATGCCACTATAAAGACTGATTTCGATAATTCAATCGGTAACATCAATATTATACCCCAGGATATTGGAAGAGTGATTTTGAATTTATTGACCAATGCGTTTTATGCAGCCCCCCTGCCCCCCGAAGGGGGGTTCAAGAACCCTCAAGTAAAACATGAACCCACTGTTTGGGTAAGCACAAAGAAGGAAGGCAATAAAGTTTT
>JBDSGK010000161.1:0-2531 GCA_039919015.1 Ferruginibacter sp. | reverse complement strand
GAAACTTCCTGTCATCTGAATTTAATCCACGCTTTGCAACCCTGGCATTTGTAATATCTGTTTTATCAACAAGTGGTTCTTTGTAGCTGAAAACACGTCCCATGCCACTCATCATGTGGTATAAAATATGACAATGGAAAAACCAATCTCCGCCAGGTTCATTTGCTGCAAACTCAATGGTATCCCTTTCCATGGGCATAATGTCAATGATGTTTTTCATAGGTGCGTGATCACCCTGCCCGTTCAGCAGCCTGAAATCATGTCCATGCAGGTGCATCGGATGCCGCATCATGCTGTTATTAAAAAGAATTATTCTTACGTTCTCGCCTTTTTTAATAAGTATTTTATCAGCCTCAGAAACTACTTTGTTATCAAGGCTCCATACATAACGGTTCATGTTCCCGGTAAGGTCAAATTTCAAAACCCTCCAGCCCCCCTGCCCCCCGGAGGGGGATTCCGGGAGCGTTGTTTTGCCGGGAGCACGCAACATAGCATAGTTAAGTGTTACCATGTCAGTGTTGTTTTCCATCTCCATGCCTCCCATATTGTGTTGACTATGATCCATGCTCCCCGAACCCGCAGGCATTTTATTCATCTTCATCGTATCTGCTGGATTTTCCGGCCCGGTTACTTCAGGATACATTACCGTGTTCATATCCATGGTTTGATTACTCATTTCCATACCCATAGATTTCATATTGCCGTTCATATCCATCATCTCGTTCATCATCTTCATACCTGCAAAATATTTGAGCTTTGGTAATTTTTGCGCCGGCATTTTCATACCACTGCCCAACCATAAAGAAGCTGATCTGGTGCGGTCTTCAGGTGTAATTAAAAATTCGTAACTCATGTTATCCGGAATAGTTACAACTACATCATAGGTTTCAGAAACCGCAATGATCAACCGGTCTACTTCTACCGGTTCCACATCGTTACCATCACTTGCTACCACAATTATTTTACCGCCCGAATAAGTAAGCCAGAAATAATCTGATGCACCGGCATTGGCGATCCTCAATCTCACTTTATCACCGGCTTTGAACCCGGGTTCTTCATATTGATTTTTACCATTGATCAAAAAATTATCGTAGTACACATCACTTACATCCATAGCATTCATCCTTTTCCATTCATTGATAAGCTTGGTTTTAAAATGACCTTTTTGTATGGCCTCTGCATAACTTTGTGTAGAACCTTTTTGTACAGCAAACCAATCGGTAGCGCTTCTAAGGCTTCGGTGAACTTCTTCGGGCTTCATATCAGTCCATTCGCTCAGTATAACAGGTATGGTAGGTATATCCCATTCTTTTCTTTTATTCATAATGAACGCTCCATACATACCTATCTGTTCCTGTAAACCGGTGTGGCTATGATACCAATGTGTACCATGCTGAACAATTGGAAATTTATACAGGTATGTTTCGCCCGGTTTGATCGGCATCTGGGTAAGAAAGGGAACACCATCCATTCGGTTTGGTAAAAACAGTCCATGCCAGTGCAGGGATGTTTCTTCATTTAAATTATTGTGTACATAGATCTCTGCAGTATCACCTTCGGTAAATGTAAGTGTGGGCATGGGTATTTGCCCGTTTACTGCAATGGCCCGTTTTGTTTTTTTACCGAATGTTACCGTTGTATCTGCTATGTACAGATCGTAACGTACAGTACGGGGCGGTATATTATTTACTATTGTGTTTATTGGCCCCAGGTTTACTTTGTTCATCTCCATATTGCCATGATCATGCATATTGTGGGAAGAATCGGCAACAGGCATTTGCATTTCACCAGGTTGGGTTGAAACAGGTGTTGCTTTTTCCTTAACCAGTTTCATCCCGCATTTTGGGCAATTACCCGGTTTATCTGCATGTATCTCAGGGTGCATAGGACAGGTATAAGTTACTGGCTGCTGATCATTATAAATTACCGGTGCAGCTTTTTCCTTAACCAGCTTCATCCCGCATTTTGGGCAATTACCCGGTTTGTCTGCGTGTATTTCGGGATGCATAGGACAGGTATAAGTTACTGGTTGCTGATCATTGTAAATTACCGGTGCAGCTTTTTCCTGGGGCTTCGGAACTTGAGTTTGATTACCACGATCAGGTTTTACAGCAGGTTTAGTTTTTTCTTTTACCAATGGCATTCCGCATTTCGGGCAATTGCCTGGTTTATTTGCGTGAATTTCGGGGTGCATGGGGCAGGTATAAGTTATTGCCGGTTTTTGTGTTACCGGTGTTTTAATGGCAGGTTTTGAAACGGCTTTAACTTTTTCCTTAACCAGTTTCATTCCGCATTTTGGACAATTACCAGGTTTAGTTGCATGGATCTCGGGGTGCATAGGACAGGTGTACCTTACCTGCTGGGCAAAGACAAATGAATAGAGAACCAATCCTAAAGCCAGTAATAATATTTTTTTCATCTTTCTGATTTTTAATTTTTGACTTTTAACATACTGGCATTTATGGCTACAACAATTGTGCTTATTGTCATTAAAACAGCTCCTGCAGCCGGGCTCAGTAAAATTCCCTGCC
>JBDSGK010000160.1:0-12184 GCA_039919015.1 Ferruginibacter sp. | reverse complement strand
GCAAAGCTGGGATCCTATTTTTTCTGAGATCAGCAAACTGAATGATTTTGACCCTAAGGTAAGAGAATTCAGGCGGTATTTTTTAAACGGGGCCACACAATTGGAGCTGGATTCTGCCGGCAGGTTGCTGGTACCTAAAAACCTGACCGAACATGCAGGGCTGGAGAAAGAGATCGTGTTGGTTTCGGCGGTTAACAAAATTGAGATCTGGGATAAAAGTAAGTATATGCAGTTCTTTGAAACTTTTACACCACAATCGTTCAGTGACCTGGCGAATGAAGTGATGAATAAGACGACTGGTTAATTTGTTAATCCGTTAATTGGTTAAAACGTAATATGAAAGATCTGGAAGAAACAAAACCAATTAACGGATTAACGGATAAACGTTTTGATTATCACACGCCCGTTTTACTGAATGAAAGTATTGATGGTTTAAACATTCAGCCCGATGGTATTTATATTGATTGCACTTTTGGCGGGGGCGGACATAGCCAGGCCATTTTGCAGCAGCTAAACGAAAACGGGAAGCTGATCGTTTTTGACCAGGATGAAGCTGCCAGGAAGAACCTGCCTGATGACGAACGGGTAATTTTTATCCCTCAGAACTTCAGGCACCTGCAAAGGTTTTTACGCTTGCACAAAGCCGCAAAGGTAAATGGCATCCTTGCTGACCTCGGCGTTTCCAGTCACCAGCTTGATGAAGCCAGCCGTGGTTTTTCAACCCGGTTTGATGCGGCACTTGACATGCGTATGGATCAACGCCAGGCAATTACGGCGGCAGATATACTTACAAACTTCTCAGAGTTACAATTGCATAAAATGTTTGAACAGTTTGGCGAAGTGACCAATTCAAAAACATTGGCAAAAACAATTGTATCACAACGTGTCCTGGCTCCCATGCGAACCATCAATCAATTTAAAACTGCAGTGCATGCAGTAGTGAAAGGTAATCCTCAAAAATATTTTGCCCAGGTTTTCCAGGCACTTCGAATTGAAGTGAATGATGAACTGGGTGCTTTAAAAGAATTGCTGGAGCAAACAGTAACTGTGTTAAAGCCGGGTGCAAGGGTTGCCATCATCACTTTTCATTCTCTTGAGGACAGGATTGTGAAGAATTTTTTCCGCGATGGCACATTTGAAGAGACCGCCATTGATGATGTATATGGCCATCGTTTTGAAAACCCTTTTAAAGTGATCACGAAGAAACCGGTTACAGCTGCCGAAAAAGAATTGAAAGAGAATACCAGGTCACGCAGTGCAAAACTGCGGATTGCCGAAATGAAGTAAAAGCCTGCCTGCCGGTAGGCAGGTTTTGAAATACATAAAAGATCAGTTGCAATATAAATGACAGAAGATAAAGAAATAAAAGAACAACCGGTAACCAGCCAAAAGCTGGACTGGAAGAGGCTGGTAAGCCATAAATGGGTTGTAAGGAATATTCCTTTTTTCCTGTTCTTAACCTTATTGGCAGTGTTGTATATATATAACGGGCATTATACCGATAAACTGGTTTTAAAGATCAATAATACAGAGAAAAAAATAAAAGAACTGGAGTACGAATACAAAACGATCAAGAGCGATGTGATATTCAGAAGTAAGGCAAGTGAACTAATAAAGGCTGTAGAACCTTTGGGACTAAAGGAATTGACGCAGCCACCGGTTTTATTGGGGGCCTCACCCCAATAGCCCCCTCTATCTCCTCCAAGGGGGAGGAAAAGTAGGAGCCCGAAGTGGTAGAAATTAGCGACCTGAAAATGATAAATTGGTTAATGGATTTAAAGAAATGAGAAATAAAAAATAAAACAAAATCTTCCCGATTTCCTCCCCCTTGGGGGAGATAGAGGGGGCTGGAGCTGATTTTTATGGAAGTAAAAAAAGACATACTGTGGCGGGTTTATCTCTGTTTCCTGGGGATGGTTATCCTCGGGGTAATTGTTGTCGGTAAAGCTTTTTATATACAGCAGGTACAAGGAAAGTTCTGGACCAGCATGGACAGCAGTATGCATTTAAAATATAAGCCTATTGAAGCCGAACGTGGTACCATCTACAGCGAAGATGGAAATATGCTGAGCACCTCGGTTCCTGTTTTTGATGTGTATGTGGATTTTGCTGCAGAAGGGTTAAGAGAAAAAGATGGAAAGCGATTTAAAGATCATATAGATACTTTAAGTATTTGCCTGGCTAACCTGTTTAATGATAAAACAGCGGCCACTTACCTGAATGAAATGAAACTGGCGTACAAAAATAAAGACAGGTACTATTCATTGAAAAAGAAAATATCATTTACGCAATATAAAGAACTCAGAGAGCTTCCGCTGGTAAACCTGGGGAAGAACAAAAGCGGCTTTATCATTAATTCAAAAGATAAGCGGATCAATCCTTATGTTTTACTGGCTAACCGTACTATTGGCCTGTCGAGAGATAATGCAAGCAATGTTGGACTTGAACAGCGATACGACAGTTTGCTGAAAGGTAAAACAGGCCAGCAACTGGTAAGATATATGGCAGGCGCCTATATGCCTGTTGATGGTGGCGAAGTGATAGATCCCGAAAACGGGAAAGATATTATCTCAACAATAGATACCTATATACAGGATGTTACTGAATCGGCTTTAATGCGGATGATGATCGGTAATAATTCATTACATGGTACTGCCATTGTTATGGAAACGGCTACAGGAAAAATAAAAGCGATTGCCAATCTTGGAAAGCAACCCGACGGATCTTATAATGAAGATCTGAATTATGGGATCGGTAAAGCAACTGAGCCTGGTTCGGTATTTAAACTGGCAACATTAATGAGCTTGCTTGAAGATAAATATGTGACCATAAATTCAATGGTAGATTGTGAAGGAGGAAGGAAGAATTTTTATGGACTAACGATCAAAGACTCACATCTCGGATTATACAATGAACTGTCGGTTAAAGATGCATTTGAAAGAAGCAGCAATGTGGCGTTTGCAAAATTAGCCGATCAATATTACCGCAGCCAGCCTTCAAAATTCATTGATCATTTACATAGGTTCAGGTTAGATACCATTACAGGAATTGACCTGACGGCTTCATCGGGCAGACCCACCATTAAAAAACCAACAAACCGCAGTTGGGCAAATACTACCATCCCTTATATGGCTCACGGCTACGAAGAACTGGTTACGCCACTGCACATGCTAATGTTATACAATGCTGTTGCCAATAACGGAAAAATGATGAAACCATATTTGGTTAGCTCGATAAAACAATATGGGGTAGAGGTAAAAGCAATAAAACCCGTGGTATTGGTTGATAAGATCTGCAGTGATGAAACCCTTGCCCAGCTTAAAGAATGCTTATTGGCTGTAGTATATGGAGAACATGGTACGGCCAGGAAAATAAAAGATTCAACATACCTGATAGCAGGTAAGACGGGTACTGCTGTAACAGCTTTAGATAACAGGGGATATAACAAAGGCAATAAAATTTACCAGGCCTCTTTCATCGGGTATTTCCCTGCCAACCAGCCAAAGTATACCATGGCAGTTGTTATCCAAAATAGCAGGGAATCCAAAAAGATATATGGCGCAGATGTGTCAGGTACTGTGTTTAAAGAAATAAGCGACAGGATCTATGGCAGTTACCTGGGTAAAAAAGAATATGTAGCTGTAAATAAACCAGACAGCAACCAGTATAATTATTTTGGAATGAAGAATGAACTCGCTTCAATTTTCACTTCTTTAAACCTCCCTTATACTGATTCTGCTGTTTCAGGTTTCTGGAGATCGATGCAAATAAAAAATAATTCCAGTGTACTTAATACACCGCTCGTTTCTACCTCAACATCCGGTTCTGTAACCCCTAACGTTGTCGGAATGGGCCTGAAGGATGCGGTGTATTTATTAGAAAATATGGGAATGAAAGTTACTGCTACCGGAAGAGGAAGGGTAATGAACCAGTCTTTGGCAGCAGGAACAAATTTTAATAAAACTCAAAACATCGCTTTAATACTGAATTGATACTGCAGGACATACTATATAAGGTTGCTATTCGATCCATAAAGGGTAATGCCAATACGGAGGTAAATAGTCTGCTGATCGATTCACGTACTGTAAAACCCGGTTCATGTTTTATTGCTTTGAAAGGCACTAAAACAGACGGACAGGAATTTATAGAAAGTGCAGTGGAAAAGGGTGCGGTAGTAATAGTTTGCGAAACGCTGCCTTCAGTGATCAATGACAATATTACTTATGTGCAGGTTGAAAACACCGCCGAGGCGGTGGGTTATATGAGCCATAATTTTTATGGCGAACCTTCTTTGAAATTAAAACTGGTTGGTGTTACAGGTACTAATGGCAAAACTACCATTGCAACCTTGCTTTGGAAACTCTTTACTGCCATGGGATATAAATGCGGGTTGGTAAGCACCGTGCAGAACCAGGTAGGAGATAAAATAATTGCAACAACGCATACCACGCCCGATGCAGTTAGTATTAATGCATTGCTGAAACAAATGGCAGATGAGGGTTGTGCTTTTGTTTTTATAGAATGCAGCAGCCACGCCATTCACCAGGGCAGGATAACCGGCCTCCAGTTCCAGGCCGCATTGTTCAGCAATATCACACACGATCATCTTGATTATCATAAAACATTTGATGAATACATCAGGGTAAAAAAATCATGGTTTGATAAACTGTCGTCAACTGCATTTGCCATCAGCAATGCCGATGATAAAAGAGGAGCAGTGATGTTGCAGAATACCAATGCCAAAAAATATTTCTACAGTCTGAAGACCATGGCAGATTTTAAAGGAAAGATACTGGATAACAGCCTTGACGGTCTGCACATGATGGTAAATGATAAGGAAGTTTATTTCAGGCTGATCGGCGAATTCAATGCATACAATTTATTGGCGGTCTATGGCACGGCGGTTTGTTTGGGAGAAGATAAGGATAGTGTACTGCAGGTTTTAAGCAGCCTGGATGGAGCAGAAGGAAGATTTGATTATATGGTGAGTAAAAAAGAAAAGATAAAAGGCATTGTTGATTATGCCCATACACCCGATGCATTATTAAATGTATTGGCAACCATAAAAAATTTAAGGCAGGGTAATGAGCAGATCATCACGGTGGTTGGCTGTGGCGGCGACAGGGATAAAACAAAACGACCGGTGATGGCAGAAGTTGCCTGTGAGTACAGCGATAAGGTGATCCTCACTTCTGATAATCCAAGAAGTGAAGATCCATGGGAAATATTGAAGGACATGCAGGCGGGTGTGAATGCGGTAACAAAAAAAAAGGTCATTTCAATTGCCGACAGGAAAGAAGCTATTAAAACAGCGGTGAGCCTGGCCAGTAATGACGATATCGTTTTAATTGCCGGCAAAGGGCACGAGAAGTACCAGGATATAAAAGGTGTGAAGTATGATTTTGATGATAAGAAGATCTTGAATGAAATGTTTGAACTGTTGGAGAAATAAACAAGTTGGCAGTGGGTAATGGGCAGTTGGCAATAGCCACTCTGCAAATTGCAAACTGCAAACTGCAAACTGAATTTATGTTGTACCACTTATTCGATTGGATCACTAATCACTGGAAAACTTCACCGTTTCCGGGCAGTGGGCTTTTCCAGTTCATTACCCTCCGGGTTTTGATGGCGATGATATTGAGCCTGGTGATCACAACCGTGTATGGTAAAAAACTGATCAGGTATTTACAAAAAAGGCAATTGGGCGAATCGGTTAGGGATCTTGGACTGGAAGGCCAGAATGAAAAGAAAGGAACTCCAACTATGGGAGGTATCATCATCCTGCTGGCCATTTTAATACCTACACTTTTATTGGCAAATCTCGATAAGGTCTATATCCGGCTGATGCTATTGTGTACGGTTTGGTTGGGTACAATTGGTTTTATCGACGATTATTTAAAAATCAGGGCGAAAAGAATTGCACAGGCCAAGGGAATCACTTACAAAAAAAGTGACAGCGATGGTTTGGCAGGAAAATTTAAAATATTCGGGCAGGTTATGCTGGGAATAATCGTAGGGGCTACACTTTATTTTACACCCAGTGTGGTTGTAAAAAGAGAGATAGTAAAAACTACAGTTGCACAAACTCCATTCGATCCTAAGGCAAAGTTTGATACCATTGTAATAGATGGAAGACAAAGGGTTTTTGTTGATGCCAAGGAGATCATAACTACAATTCCTTTTGTAAAAAATCATGAATTCAATTATACAAAACTTTTACCCAAGAGTTGGCAGGGGTATGCTTACATATTGTATATCATCATTGTAATACTTATTGTAACTGCCGTAAGTAACGGTGCAAATATTACAGATGGGCTGGATGGACTTGCAACGGGCGTGAGTGCCATTATTGGCATCTGCCTGGGCATTTTTGCCTATGTAAGTGGTAATATAAAATTTGCGGAGTACCTCAATATCATGTACATCCCCAATATAGGCGAGCTGTCTATTTTTATTGCAGCATTTGTTGGTGCTTGTATAGGGTTCCTATGGTATAATGCTTACCCGGCACAGGTTTTCATGGGTGATACCGGAAGCCTGGCATTGGGCGGCATCATTGCAGCGCTTGCCATTATTGTACGCAAGGAATTATTGATACCCATTTTCTGTTTTGTGTTTTTAGTTGAGAATTTAAGTGTGATGATACAGGTAGGATATTTTAAATATACCAGGCGAAAGTATGGTGAGGGGCGGCGTGTTTTCCTGATGAGTCCGCTGCACCACCATTACCAGAAGCTGGGATACCATGAAAGCAAAATAGCAGTACGTTTTTGGATCATAACAATATTAAGTGTGGTTTTAGCAATAGTAACGCTGAAGCTGCGCTAAAAAAGTTTTGGAAAACCAAACTGGCAATTTACAAATTGTAAAAAGCTAAGTTTTTCAATCTAACCAATATCCTTTGTAAAGCAATAAAGCCAGTCTGACTGAAAACCTGACCTATTAAATTCTATGCTGTTGAAGAACCATTTTTTTATAATTAAGCATTGGCTGTTATAAAATAAAAGAACCATTAAATTCTATGCTGTTGAAGAACCATTTTTTGCTTCTTAAGGGAAGTTAAAAGCACGTAAAAATTAGTTGAATAGAAAAATATGCTGCAATGCCCGCCCGGATGAACACCGTTCGGACTGGCATATTTACAAATGTTGATAAAAGATTAAATGCCCGATGCCTCTCCCGATAATTATCGGGAGAACGAGGGTGAGGTAACATGAAAAAAAGATTAGTCATACTGGGTGCAGGCGAAAGCGGGGTAGGCGCTGCATTGCTGGCAAAGCAAAAGGGGTATGATGTATTTGTAAGTGATGGAGGTCCCATTAAAGAGAATTACCGTACAGAACTGGAAGAAAATGAAATTGAATTCGAAGAGAACCGCCACAGCACAGAAAAGATCTTAAACGCTGATGAAGTGATGAAGAGTCCCGGCATCCCGGAAAAAAATGAATTGGTAAAGCAAATAAGGGCAAAAGGAATTGATGTGATCAGCGAAATAGAATTTGCATACCGCTATAAAGGAAACAGCAGGATCATTGCCATCACCGGCAGCAACGGAAAAACAACAACAACGGCTTTAACCTATCATATCTGTAAGACAGGCGGGGCCGATTGTGCCATGGTAGGCAATGTTGGTTATTCTTTTGCAAAACAGGTGGCCATACATCCAAAGGAATTATATGTGGCAGAAATAAGTTCTTTCCAGCTGGATGATATAAAAACATTCAGACCAGATGTGGCCGTGATGACGAATATCACTGAAGATCACTTGGACAGATACGAATACAAATTTGAAAATTATATAAGCAGTAAGTACCGGGTAGCAATGAATCAACAGCATGACGATGTTTTCATTTATAATCTCGATGATCCAATAACTGTGAAAACAATAAACAATTATCCCATTAAATCAACACTAGCCCCCATTACCATGAGTAAACAACTGCCACAAGGAGCCTATTTGCTGAATGCAAAAATGCACTTAAAATGGAAAAGCGAAGAGATGCAGATGAGTATTGAAGATTTTGCCATCAAGGGAAAACACAATCAATACAACAGTATGGCTGCAAGCCTGGCTGCTACGGCGGTCGACATCCGGAAGGAAAAAATAAGGGAGGCCCTACAAACTTTTGAAAGCCTGGAGCACAGGATGGAAACCGTGGCAACCATTAAGAGTGTTGAATTCATCAACGACAGTAAAGCAACCAATGTAAACAGTACCTGGTTCGCTTTGGAGAGTATGGAAAAACCGGTGATACTGATCCTGGGCGGCGTAGATAAGGGTAATGATTATTCTTTATTAACAGAAATGGTAAAGGAAAAAGTAAAAGCCATTGTGTGCATGGGAACAGAGAACAGGAAAATTCATGAGGCATTTGGCGACCTGGTATCATTGATGGTGAATACTGAAAATGCAAAAGATGCAGTACAAGCTGCATTTCATTTTGCCAGCAAAGGTGATGTGGTTTTATTAAGCCCTGCCTGTGCGAGTTTTGATCTGTTTAAAAATTATGAAGACAGGGGCAACCAGTTTAAGCAGGCGGTGAAGGAATTATGACCTCACCCCAACCCCTCTCCTAAAGGAGAGGGAACTGGAAGAATGAAGCGAAGATGAATAGAAAATAAAAGTTGAAATGTATAAATACAAATGTTGATTAAAAAATAATGTCCGGCCTCCCTCTCCTTAAGGAGAGGGAACGAGGGTGAGGTAAACATGTCAGAACAAGTAAACATAAAAGCATTCTTTACACCCAACATCAATAATATGGGTGGCAATTTGGTAAGCAAAACCAAAGGCGATCGTGTTATATGGGGGATTGTAATTATTCTAACATTGGTAAGTTTGTTGGTTGTGTACAGCAGTACCGGTTCATTGGCTTATAAATACAGCCGCAGTACCGAAAGCTATCTCTTCAAACAATTTGGATTTATCATACTCGGGGTCTTAATAATTTACTTTGCTCACCGCGTTAACTATACCATCTATTCAAGGGTGGCATCTGTTTTATTTATTGTTTCCATTTTATTATTGATCTACACGATATTTTTTGGCCAGACATTAAATGCAGGAACACGTTGGATAAAATTGCCGGTGATCAACATGACCTTTCAAACATCGGATATGGCAAAGCTTGCGCTCTTCATGTACATGAGCCGTCAGCTTAGCCGTAAACAAGCGGTGATCAAGGATTTTAAAAAAGGATTTTTACCCATCATCATCCCGGTTGCTATTATTTGTTTATTGATAGCGCCCTCAAACCTGTCAACAGCATTACTCATTGGTGGTACAAGCATCATGATCATGTTCATCGGGAGGGTAAGCACAAAACATATTTTACTCACCATAGGTATCATGATGATACCGGTAGCTATTTTATTTACTGTTGCCGTGACTACTTACGATAAAAAAGAAGGCCGTGCAAAAGCTATACCTGCAGTGTTTTCTGTAGGCCGTGTGCCAACCTGGATAGGGCGCATACAAACATTCATGTACAGTAAAAAAGAAGATGCCAATGAAAAACTGTTCCAGATAAACCAGGCAAAAATTGCGATCGCCAAAGGCAGTTGGTTTGGCCTTGGCCCGGGTAACAGCCAGGCACGTAATTTTTTACCGCACTCTTACAGCGATTTTATATTCGCCATAATACTGGAAGAGTATGGATTGATCGGCGGAATATTTATGGTGTTCATTTATTTGTTGTTCCTGTATCGCTGTATCAGGTTGTATCGAAAATGTCCGTTTGCTTTTGGTGCATTCCTGGCGTTGGCATTAAGCTTTATGCTGGTGATACAGGCTATTGCAAACATGGGCGTTAACGTAAATATTTTTCCCAATACCGGTGTTACGTTACCACTGGTAAGTATGGGAGGCAGTAGTTTTTTATTCACCTGTTTATCTATCGGAATTATATTAAGTGTAGCAAGAAATGTGGAGCAAATGGAAAGCCCCCTGGCCCCCGAAGGGGGAACTGTGGAGAAGATTGATGCGAAGAATAACCTCATCCCCATCCCTTCTCCTTAAGGAGAAGGGTGAAGCGGAGATTGAAGCGAATTAGGCCTGAAATTAATAAGAGTGCCTGGGATGAGGTTAGATTGAAAAGTAAAATTGATTTTGAATTGTATACTAATGAATGATGATAAAATTCTAAAAGCTTCAAAGAACCCCCCTTCGGGGGGCAGGGGGGCTGGGCGTTTCATCATAGCGGGAGGAGGAACAGGAGGACATATCTTTCCGGCGATTGCAATAGCAAATGCCATTTTAAAACTGGAGCCACAAACTGAAATTCTTTTTGTGGGTGCCAAAGGAAAAATGGAAATGGAGAAGATACCGCAGGCAGGTTTTAAAATTGAAGGATTGGCTATAGCGGGGTTCAACAGAAGTTCTTTGATAAAAAATATTGGATTACCATTTAAGCTGATCAAAAGCTTTTTCCAGGTACGCCGCATTTTTAAATCGTTCAAACCAACTGCAGTAATTGGTGTTGGCGGTTATTCCAGTTTTCCCGTGTTGAGGCTGGCACAGGCAAAAAGAATTCCTTCTTTCATTCATGAGAGTAATTCATTTGCAGGCAAAAGCAATATCATGCTGGGAAAAAAAGCCAACAGGATATTTGTGGCCAGTGATGGAATGGAAAAATTCTTCCCGGCAAATAAGATACTGGTAAGCGGTAACCCGGTAAGGGCAAGCATTTCAAAAAGCACCGTGAGCAGGGAAGAAGGGATACGGTTCTTTGGATTGGATCCCGCAAAAAAAACGCTGTTATCCGTTGGCGGAAGCCTGGGCGCAAAAAGTATCAATGAGGCGCTTGACAAAGACCTGGATCTTTTTGAAAAGAATAACCTGCAACTGATCTGGCAAACGGGTAAACCTTTTGCAGCAAGAGGTAAAGAAAGGGCAAATGGCAAAGCCAATATTTGGGCAGATGATTTTATCAACCGGATGGAAAATGCTTATGCCGCTGCAGACCTGGTGATAAGCAGGAGTGGTGCCATGGCCATTGCTGAATTGTGTGTGATGAAGAAGGCCGTGATTTTTGTGCCATTCCCTTTTGCAGCAGAAGATCATCAAACGGTAAATGCAAAAAACCTGGTTGATAAAAATGCAGGCATAATGGTAAAAGACAATGAGGCATTGGAAATGTTGGTGCCATCGATCATTGCCTTATCAAAAGATGAAAATAAACAGCAGGAATTAAAAAGCAATATCGGTAAACTGGGCATAACCAATGCAGATGAAATTATTGCAACAGAAATTTTAAAGGCAATTGCAAACGGATAGAATGAAAAAAAGTGTAAAAGAAATTATTGAGTCGTTAAAGAACTCCCCTCTAGGGGATGGGGGCGTATATTTTCTGGGTATTGGCGGGATCGGGATGAGCGCATTGGCCAGGTATTTTAAATCAAATGGGGTTACGGTAAGCGGATATGATAAAACAGAAACCGTTTTAACAAACAAGCTGGTAGAAGAAGGGATAGCGGTTCATTACGATGATAATATAGAGTTCATTGATAAAGGAGCAGCGTTGGTAATATATACACCTGCTGTTCCAAAGGATCATAAAGAGTTGAATTATTTTTTAGAAAACAATTACGAACTGGTAAAACGCAGCGAAGTACTGGGTGCCATAACGAACAGCTCTTTTAATATATGTATTGCCGGCACGCATGGTAAAACAACTACCAGCACCATGGTTGCACATATACTGCGGCACAGTGGGTATGGTTGTAATGCTTTTTTAGGAGGTATTGCTGTTAACTACGATACTAATTTCTGGTCGCAGACCCCTGGTGAGGGCGGTGAGAAAAATGTTTCCGTAGTAGAAGCCGATGAGTACGACAGAAGTTTTTTGAAATTAAGCCCGGATGTGGCCATCATCAGTTCGATGGATCCTGATCACCTGGATATTTACGGCACTGCCGAAAATATGGAACAGGCATTCATTGATTTTTCTGCCAGGATAAAACCCGGGGGCATGTTGCTGAGCAAGTACGGGCTAAAAAGAACGGAAGACCTGCAAGCAGATGAACACCTGACCTTTCACCTGCATAATGAGAATGCCAGTGTGTATGCAGCCAATATTCAAATGATCAATGGCAGTTACCGGTTTGATGTGCTGATGCAATATTGGGAATTAAAAGATGTGGTTTTGAATATGGGTGGCCTGCATAATATCGAAAATATGATCGC
>JBDSGK010000159.1:0-18662 GCA_039919015.1 Ferruginibacter sp. | reverse complement strand
AGCTGGTTATTGTTGATTCTATTCAAACACTGCAATCTCCTTTTGTTGAAAGCGGTGCCGGCAGCATCAGCCAGATACGGGAATCTGCTGCAGAACTGCAACGCTTTGCCAAAGAAACCAATACACCGGTTTTTTTAATTGGGCATATCACCAAGGACGGAACCATTGCGGGCCCCAAGATCCTTGAGCATATGGTAGATACTGTTTTGCAGTTTGAAGGCGACCGCCATTATGCCTACCGCATATTACGAACGCTTAAGAATCGCTTTGGATCTACATCTGAGCTGGGCATTTACGAAATGACCGGCACGGGTATGCGGGCTGTAAATAATCCTTCAGAATTACTAATTACACAAAAAGAAGAACAGCTAAGCGGTATTGCTATTGCTGCAACCATGGAAGGTATGCGCCCTTTACTGATCGAAGGACAGGCATTGGTAACGCAAAGTGTTTACGGTACACCCCAACGTACCGTAAGTGGTTTTGATCTTCGCCGATTACAATTATTATTAGCCGTTCTGGAAAAAAGAGGCGGTTTTCATTTTGGTGTTAAAGATGTTTTTATAAATATTGCGGGTGGCTTAAAAGTAGAAGACCCTTCCATTGACCTGGCCATAGTAAGTGCTTTGTTAAGCAGTTATGATGATGTGCCGATCAACCAACATTATTGTTTTGCAGGTGAAGTTGGTTTAAGCGGGGAGATAAGAGCCGTTAACAGGATTGAACAGCGGATCGCTGAAGCGGAAAAATTAGGATTCGAAAAGATCATCGTGAGCAAGTACAATTCAAAATCCCTGGGTAAACAAAAATTCAATATTGAAATAGTACCCCTGGGTAAAGTTGAAGAATTATACCAATATTTATTTTAACTTGTAGTGTATTTATTTTTTAAGATGATCGCCCAACTGAAAAATATTGTCAGCAGTACCCTCCACCTTTTCTATCCACACACGTGTACCGGTTGTGGATCTGATCTGTTGGGAGAAGACAACCCGCTTTGTCTAAAATGCATTCATCAATTACCGCATACCAATTTTGCAGGCCTACCTAACAACCCCATCGAAAAATATTTTTGGGGAAGAATTCCTTTAACGTCTGCTTACAGCCAGTTTTATTTTTCAAAAGAATTTTTAATACAACATCTTATTCATGAGCTCAAATACCGGGGCAATACCAATATCGGGTTTTACCTGGGAGAGATCATGGGCAAGACCCTACTCCATAGTAACCGGTTTAGTGACATTGACGCCCTGGTTCCTTTACCATTATATGCCGATAAGGAGCATAAACGGGGTTATAACCAGGCAACGGTAATTTGTAAGGGCATGTCTTCTGTGATGAATATACCTGTTTTAGATGGTGCCATTATACGGCAACATGCCACCGAAACACAAACCCGTAAACACCGTACTGAGCGCTGGGAGAATGTAAAAAGCAGTTTTAAACTGGCAAAAGAAAATGAACTAAGGGGCAAACATGTGTTATTGGTGGATGATGTTGTAACAACCGGCGCAACCCTGGAAGCTTGTGGACAGGTAATGCTGGAGCTAGAAAATATCAAACTAAGCATTGCAACACTTGCATACGCAGCTAAATAGAACTGAGCGAAGTCGAATAGAACTGAGCGAAGTCGAAGTTTGGCTAGATGTATTGAGCGGAGTTGAAATACACCTAACGAAACCAAAGTGTACCCAAATAAGTATAAATTTGATAAATGAAGAGAAACGCTATCCTTTTTTGCCTTTTTACCTTTGCCTTTTGCTTTTTCCTGGCCTCCTGCAAAAAAGACTCTTTTATTACCAGCGAATTTGCAAGGCTTTCCATTACGGCCGATACATTAAAATACGATACCGTTTTTACAACAACCGGCTCTATCACCAAATCCTTTAAGATCATTAATGAAAATAACCAGAAGCTTCGCCTCAGTAAAGTAAAATTAATGGGCGGACCAGGTTCTGCCTACAAAATGAATGTTGACGGGGCAGCTACCACCGAAATAAATAACCTGGATATTGAAGCCAATGACAGCATCTACGTTTTTGTATCTGTCACCATTAACCCGAATGCTGCCAACCTCCCGTTTATTGTAAGCGATAGTATTTTAGTAAGCTACAACGGTAATACCCGTTATGTACAGTTACAGGCATACGGGCAGAACGCAAACTTTTTAAGCAACAGGTTAATTACCGGTAATAAAGTGTGGCCAAATAATCTGCCTTATGTAATTCTTGGCAGCATACGCATTGATACCACAGCAACATTAACCATACAAGCCGGCTGCAGGATCTATTCGCATGCCAATGCTCCGCTTATTGTAGATGGCACACTAATCGTTACTGGCACACAAGCCAGTCCCGTGATCTTTACAGGCGACAGGCTTGATGAAGGTTATAAGGATCTGCCGGCAAGCTGGCCCGGTATCTATTTTAGGGGTATGAGTAAGAACAATGTATTTACTTATGCTGTTGTAAAAAATGCTTACCAGGCCATTGTTATGGAAAAGCCATCCATTAATGCCAATCCAAAATTAATACTGCACCAATGCATTGTTGATAATGCTTACGATGCCGGTATCATGTGCGTAAACAGCAGCCTGCAGGCCGATAACAGTTTGATCAGCAATTGCGGCAGCAATATTATTTTAAGTTATGGCGGTATTTACAATTTTACACATTGTACCGTGGCTGCCTATTCATCCAATTATCTTACCCATAAGAACCCTGTACTTAACGTAAATAATTTTTTTGAGCAGCCGGGAGGAATCGTAACTGCAGATCTGAATGCCATTTTCCGCAACAGTATTTTTTGGGGTGATGATGGAATTGTAACCAATGAAATAACAGTTAATAAACAGGGAGCAACTCCCTTTAATGTATTATTCGATAAGAATATTTACAGGGCACTTGCAGATCCTGCCAACAGCATCTTAACCGGCAATATTAAAAATGCAGACCCATCCTTCGACAGCATTGATGTGAACAAAAGAATATTTGATTTCAGGATCACAAAAAATTCAGCTGCTCCAGGAATAAATGCCGGTACAATAACCGGCTTCCCCAAGGACCTGGATAATAATAACAGGAATGTGGGTTTACCGGATATTGGTTGCTATGAAAAGCAATGATCTAGCCCCATCCCAACCCTTCCCCTTTGAGGAAGGAGAGCGAAGTCGGTGCCAAAAAATTTGAACAATATTTGAAAAAAAATGTTACTAATAAAAATAAAACATAATCATCGCTAATATAATAAACATCATGATAAAGTTAATTGCCATCAGCACCATATTTCTTGCCGGTTTTTTACAGGCAAATAAGAACGAACCCCTGATCAATTCCCAAACAAAGACCATAGTTGACCATAAAAATATTTATGATTTTAAAGTAGAAGGACTCGAAGGCGGCACGATCGATTTCTCAGTATACAAAGGCAAAAAGATATTAATAGTAAATACAGCCAGTCAATGTGGCTATACACCTCAATACGAAGGCCTTGAAAAGCTATATGAAACTTACAAGGATAAACTGGTTATTATTGGTTTCCCGGCAAATAATTTTGGCGGACAGGAACCCGGAACCAACATGGAGATCAAGGAATTCTGCAAAAAAAATTACGGTGTAACATTTCCCATGGCATCTAAGGTTTCTGTAAAAGGAGATGATACGGCACCCATTTTTAAATGGCTTTGCAACAAATCAGAAAACGGTGTGTTGGACGCTGAGATCAAATGGAATTTTGGAAAATTTTTGATTGATGAAAGCGGGCACCTCATTAACTATTTTCCAAGCAAGGTTACTCCCATGAGTGAGGAGATCACCAGTAAATTATAAGCATGATAAAACTGCTGACATTTTCATGTGCATTTTTTGGGAGCAGTTTTGTTTCAAAACCCGGCACAGCAATTCAAACCAAAACCATTTATGATTTTAAAGTAGAATCATTAAATGGCGGCACCATTGACTTTGCTGATTTTAAAGGAAAGAAAATATTAATTGTCAATACCGCTTCCAAATGCGGTTTCACACCACAATACGAAGACCTGGAAGCATTGTATGAAAAATACAAAGACCGTCTGGTGATCGTTGGCTTCCCTGCTAATAATTTTTTTTCACAGGAACCCGGCACTAACGAAACCATTGAGGCATTCTGCAAAAAAAATTACGGTGTAACATTTCCCATGGCCGCAAAAATATCTGTAAAGGGCAACAACATGGCCCCTATCTATAAATGGCTTTGCAACAAAAGCGAAAATGGCGTAATGGATGCAAAGATCTCCTGGAACTTCAATAAATTTTTACTGGATGAGCACGGGAAGTTGATCGGTCATTTTAAAAGTAAGGTTAAGCCGATGAGCGAGGATATAATTAGTAAGCTATAAGGCCTCAGCCCAACCCCTCTCCATCCTTCGACATGCTCAGGAGAGCGGGTACTCGTAGTTGGCAACCTGCGAAATCTAGGCTTCCTTTTTCACTTGGCATATTTCGCTATTATCTTCGTAATTTCCTCTCCCCTTTGGGGAGAGATAGAGTGGGGCTTCCTATCTTTGCACCCATGCAATTCCATTCCATCACCGGGCAAAAAGAAACCAAAGAGCAGCTGGTACAAATGGTACAGCACAACCGGCTGAGCCATGCTTTATTGTTTTTAGGCAAGGAAGGAAGTGGCGCTTTGCAACTGGCACTGGCATTTGCTCAGTATATTGTCTGCTCCCCCAAACCCCCTGAAGGCGGCTTGTTTGGAGCTTTTGAACCGGAAACAGAAAGCTCTGGTTCCCCTTTAGGGGATGGGGGCAATGACTCGTGTGGTTCCTGCCCTGCCTGCAAAAAAGCAAATGAACTCATTCATCCGGATATCCATTTCTCTTACCCGGTAATTACCAAAAAGCCCGGCGAAAAACCCATCAGCACCGATTTTATAAAAGAGTGGCGTGAATTTATTGCCACAAATCCTTACGGAAATGTGTACGACTGGTTACAATTCATTGGTGCCGAAAACAAGCAGGGAAATATTACGGCAACGGAATGTATGGACATCATCCGCAAACTGAATTTAAAAAGTTTTGAAAGCGAATACAAGATCCTCATCATGTGGATGCCCGAATTTTTAGGCAAGGAAGGAAATAAATTATTAAAGTTGATTGAAGAGCCGCCACCCAATACCCTGTTCATCCTGGTTGCTGAAAACGAGGAACAGATCCTCCCCACCATCTTATCCCGAACCCAGCTGGTAAAAATTCCCATGCTCAGCAACCTGGAAGTGGAAGCATCGCTGGAATTAAATGCAGGCGTGGCCATGGAAAAAGCCCAGCAGGTTGCTGCCGTTGCCGGGGGCAATTACCGGGAGGCCCTGCAATTATTACAACACGCCGATGACGACTGGGAACTGATGCTGAGAGAATGGCTGAATGCCATCATCAGGACCGGCCCCCTGGCCCAGGTAAAATGGATAGATGATACTGCCAAATTGGGTAGGGAAAAACAAAAACAGTTCCTCAAATACTTCATTCACCTGCTTGAAGAAGCTCTCAGACTTAGAGTAATAGCACCAACGGACAACCCACAGGGCCCTGCGGGCGGACAACGAACAACCCACGGGGCCCTGCGGACGAACAACGATTTTGCCCTGCGTCTCAACAAGCTCTGCGATATCAGTCAGCAGGAGGCCATTATCACCGAATTAGACAGGGCCAGCTACTATATTGAACGTAATGCCAACGCAAAAATGCTATTTCATGCCCTTTCCATCAGGTTATATCACATTATTAACAACAAATCATTAATTTTGGTGAATTGAGGCATTTGAGCCGGGGCAAAGGTTTTACTAAGCAGGATTATTTTGTAGCTAACATATAATCAATACTTCAACATCGTCTCCGCCGCGGCGGGGCTCACTGTACGGCAAACCATACTTCGACTTCGCTCTGTATGGCACTTTAACTGCCGAATATAGAATGCGATAAAAGAGTGTCCCGATAGCCATCGGGACCAATGAAGCAAAATAGTAATTCTCCCGCCCGGGCCATAATTATTCTCCTCATTTTGAATTTTTAATTATTAATTTTTAATTAACCAACATATGGGATGTGGAAGCGGAGGTTGCGGAACCTCAAAAGATGGAGCACCGGGTGGGTGTCAGAGCCATGGAAGCTGTGCAAGCGGCGGTTGTAACCGTATGAACGTACACGACTGGCTTGCCAATTTACCTTTTAGCGATCCGGAAAGCGGGTGCAGGGTAATTGAAGTGAGTTTCAATAATGGCAGCCGGAAAGATTTTTTCAGAAATACAACTTTACATCATTACGAAAAAGGCGATATGATCGCGGTTGAAGGGGTAAGCGGTTTTGATGTGGGTATGGTAAATATAACCGGTGAGTTGGTTCGTTTACAACTTAAAAAACGAAGGGTTGACGAAAAAAGCCCCGATATAAAAAAGGTTTTACGCCGTGCCACAGAAAGCGACATTGCTAAAATGCTGGAAGCAAAAGCCAGGGAAGCACAGGTTTTGATCCGCAGCCGTGCCATGGCCCGCCAGCTAAAGCTGGATCTTAAAATGGCCGAAGTGGAAGTACAGGCCGACAGCCGCAAAGCCACTTTCTTTTATATTGCTGATGACCGTGTTGACTTTAGGGAACTCATTAAATTATACGCCGGAGAGTTTAAAGTAAAAGTAGAAATGCGCCAGATAGGTGCCAGGCAGGAAGCCGGAAAAGTAGGTGGGATAGGCAGTTGCGGCCGTGAACTTTGTTGCAGCAGCTGGCTTACCGATTTTAAAAGTGTAAATACCAATGCAGCACGATACCAGAATTTAAGCATTAATCAAACCAAGTTAAGCGGACAATGCGGCCGTTTAAAATGCTGTTTAAATTACGAGCTGGATACCTACATGGATGCCCTCCAGTTCTTTCCGGATGATGCCGATATGTTGGAAATGGAAAAAAGCCGGGCCTTTTTGGTGAAAAAAGATATTTTCCGCAACCTGATGTGGTACACCATGCCCGACAGTAACAAACAATACCCATTAACCCTTGAGCGGGTAAAAAAAATAAAAGAACTAAATAAACAGGGGGTTCGGCCATCCGACCTGGAACCGGTAGAAGTGGTGAGCAATAAACCAAAAGAAATAGAACCTACCTATGCTGATGTGGTTGGCCAGATCAGTTTAAAAAGTCTTGAAAAAACAAGTCGCAAAAGAAGGGATCAGGAAAGAGGACCTAATCAACCCGGAAGGAACAGGCAAGGTGGTAGCGGTAACCAGCAATCCCCAGGATCCGGTGGGCAGGGCAAAAATCGTCAACAGGGCCAGGGGGGTAATCAACAGAACCGTTCGCAGAAACCTGCGGGGGGCGGAGGAAATCTACAAGGTGGAGGAAACCAACAAAACCGTGGACAAAACCCGGGGGGCAATCAGCGCAGCAATAATAACCCTAACAGGCAGTCTGGAGGGCAGGGGCCAAATAATAATCGAAACAGGCCTAACAGGGGGGGACAGCAAAAGCCAAATCAAAATCCCGGTAACACCGGCGATAAAAAATAACTACATTTTAAAATGAACGTCGGGTTTTACACCTGGCGTTTTTATTTTTGCAGCATGTCAATAACAGTAAATAATCTTACCAAGACTTACGGTGCACAAAAAGCAGTTGATGATATTTCTTTTACAATAAATAAAGGAGAGATCGTTGGGTTCCTCGGTCCCAACGGCGCAGGAAAATCAACCACCATGAAGATCATTACTGGTTATATACCAGCAAACTCAGGATCAGCAACTGTTTGCGGCATTACTGTTGAAGATAATGGCAACGAAACAAAAAAGAAGATCGGTTATTTACCCGAAGCCAATCCCTTGTATTACGATATGTATGTGAGGGAGTACATTGATTTTATTACCAATGTGCACCAGGTAAAAAACAAAAAAGAGAAAATTGAGGAAGTGATCAAAACGGTAGGGCTAACTGTTGAAGCCAATAAGAAGATAGGCCAGTTAAGTAAGGGTTATAAACAACGGGTTGGTTTGGCCGCTGCCCTGGTACACGAACCCGAAGTTTTAATATTGGATGAACCCACCAGCGGGCTTGATCCCAACCAGATCGTTGAGATCAGGGATGTGATCAAAAAACTGGGAGAGCATAAAACAGTCTTATTCTCCTCACATATTTTACAGGAAGTACAGGCCATTTGCGACAGGGTGATCATTATCAATAAAGGAAAAATTGTAGCGGATGATGAGTTGAGCAACCTGGTTAACAAAAAACATTTCAATGAATTAAGATTGGAAATTAAGGAAGTTGTGCAGGAAGATGTTTTTGACGGCATTCAAAATATAAAACAACTGAATACCAATACCTGGTTGTTTAAAACTGATGACGCCGATGCTTTAAAAAGAAGGCTGATGGAAATCAGTCTCAAAAAAAATCTCAATATTATTTCATTACAAAGCGAATCTGTGGGAAGTTTAGAAGATATTTTCAGAACTTTGACCACCGATTAACGGATTAACTATTTAACGGATTAACTAATAAACCAACAAACCAACATGAGCTACATCGCCTCCATTCATGCCCGCCAGATATTAGACAGTCGCGGCAACCCAACTGTAGAAGTAGATATTTTAACCGAGAACGAACACCTTGGCCGTGCAGCTGTACCAAGCGGTGCCAGCACCGGTATTCATGAAGCAGTTGAGTTACGTGATGGCAATAAGAAAATATACGGAGGTAAGGGTGTACTTAAAGCGGTAAAAAATGTAAATACCATCCTTGCTGACAATTTATTGGGATGGGATGTTGCCGATCAAACCGGCATTGATGCCATGATGAATGCACTTGATGCAACCCCCAATAAAGCAAAACTGGGCGCCAATGCCATTCTTGCTGTAAGTATGGCTGTTGCCAAAGCTGCGGCACTGGAAGCCAATCTTCCTTTATACAGGTATATTGGCGGTACCAATGCCAAGATCTTGCCGATCCCGATGATGAACATATTGAATGGCGGTGCCCATGCCGATAATAAGATCGACTTCCAGGAATTTATGGTCATGCCTGTTGGCGCTTCAAATTTCAGCGAAGGTTTGCGCTGGGGCGTTGATATTTTTCATACATTAAAAACAGTGCTGAAGAAAAAAGGATACAGTACCAATGTGGGCGACGAAGGTGGGTTTGCGCCAAATATCCAAAGTAATGAAGAAGCGATCGAAACCGTGTTGACAGCCATTGAGGCCGCAGGTTACAAAACCGGCAGCCAGGTACAAATAGCCATGGACGCCGCCAACAGCGAGCTGTGGAATGCCAAAGAAAAAAAATACATTTTTCATAAGAGCGATAATAAAAAAATGACCAGCGAGCAACTGGTAAAATACTGGGAGAGCTGGGTTAAGCAATACCCTATTTGTTCCATTGAAGATGGTATGGCCGAAGATGACTGGAAGGGATGGAAAATGCTAACCGAAGCTGTGGGCAGTAAATGCCAGCTGGTGGGCGACGACCTGTTTGTGACCAATGTAACCCGTTTGGAAAGAGGGATCAAGGAAAGTATTGGAAATGGATTACTGGTTAAAGTAAATCAGATCGGTACCATCACCGAAACCATTAATGCAGTAAGCATGGCACAGCATAATGGTTTCAATACCATCATGAGCCATAGAAGCGGCGAAACAGAAGATACCACTATTGCCGACCTTGCAGTAGCTTTAAACTGTGGGCAAATTAAAACCGGATCGGCATCCAGGACCGACCGTATGGCTAAATATAACCAGCTGATCCGTATTGAAGAAATGTTGGGGGAAAGTGGCATTTATCCAAAAGGAAAGATTAAATTTGGAAGCCCATCCTAAATCCTCTCAAAGGGAAGGATTTACGCAGTTCAAGAATGAAAAAAAACTTTAATAATACAGGTTCTTTAAAGCCCCTCCTTCGGAGGTTCCCTGCAAGGGAACGAACGAAGTTCATGGGGAGGCTTTCCTGGCTCAAGAACAAATACCTGCTTACAGGTGCTTTCTTTGTAATATGGATGCTATTCTTTGATCCAAAGGATCTTTTTTCTGATTTTGAACGCAGGGATAAGCTAAATGAACTGCAAGACAGCGAACAACATTTAAAACAACTGATAACAGAATCGCACCAGGAACTGGATCTTTTAAAGAATGATGCCCAAAGCATTGAAAAATATGCGAGGGAAAAATACCTGATGAAAAAAGACAATGAAGATCTCTTTATTGTTGATCCCGTCCCTGATAACAAATAATTATAGTTTTAAAGGCAATATTCCTGTGTAGCAACCGTTTATATAACCGGATATGGATATTTAATTTCTTAACACAAGCAACTTAACAGCTAATGCACAATTTTACCCCGGAAGATCTATTGTTATACTTGTATAACGAAACTTCCCCGTTACAAACAGCCGAGATCAAGGCGGCTTTGGAAAGCGATTGGAGCCTTCGTGAAAAATTTGAAGTGATAACCTCGGCCCAAAAAAGGCTGGAAGCACTGAAAATGTCGCCCAGCCAGCAAACCATTGACAATATTTTAAACTATGCTGAAAAGGCCGTATCAGAACTAACGCCACAGGCTTAATTCACCAGGCTTTTAATGTAATTTTATCTCGCCTTAGGCGAGATTTTTTATGACTACAAAAGAACGGTATCGGTTTTTTATAGATTATTTTCTGCAACATGCCCCCGATGCTGAAACCGAACTGATCTACGATGACCCCTTTCAACTGCTGGTTTCAGTTATCCTTTCGGCACAATGCACGGATAAAAGGGTAAATCTTACAACACCCTATATCTTTGAAAAATACCCTGATGCCGTCTCTATGAGTAAGGCCTCATTTGACGACCTGTTCCCGTTAATTAAAAGCATCTCTTATCCAAATAATAAGACCAAACATTTGCTCGGCATGTCCAAAATGTTGCTGGATAAATTTAACGGTAAAGTACCCATGAACGTTGATGAATTGGTTCAATTACCGGGAGTAGGCCGGAAAACAGCTAATGTGATCACTTCGGTAATAGATAACCAGCCCAATATGGCTGTAGATACCCATGTTTTTAGGGTAAGCGCAAGAATAGGACTAACTATAAATGCAAAAACACCACTCGCAGCCGAAAAACAGCTGGTAAAAAATTTACCCGGGCCTTATGTGCATATAGCCCACCATTGGCTGATCTTACACGGAAGGTATATTTGCATAGCCCGTAAACCACGGTGCAGCGAATGCGGTTTATACAGCATCTGTAAATTTGTTAAGAAAAATATTAAAAGATGATTTATTATTGCGGAATAATCGTTTTATTTGCATGATAGCCCAATCCTTTTAAAACCTCAGCCAAATACAATTTAAAAAAGGACATACATCAATGAAAAAAATTACAATCATTTTCAGCGTTATTTTCATGCTTACCGTGTCTGCTGAAAAAGCCTCGGCGCAGTATTATTTTTACGATAATCAATACTACGACAGTCCTGTTATGTTTGAACTTGGAGCTTCTGTAGGTGTCATGAACTGCTTAACAGACCTCGGCGGCAGAAAAGGCATTGGTAAAAAGTTTATAAAGGATCTTAATCTTGGTAAAACAACATTCGCGCCAAGTGTTTACCTGAGTGCTATGTACCAGTATATGATCGCTGTAAGACTGGAAGCCACTTTTGGCACTATAAAAGCAGATGATAAAATATTGTTTAAAGTAAAAGAAACTACTTTTGGCCGATATGAAAGAAACCTGAGCTTTAGATCCAAGATCACTGATTTCATGCTTGGCTTTGAAATTCATCCTTTATATATTTTTAACAGGAATCTTGAAGATAAGGAACCGCCATTGTTCTCTCCCTATTTGCTTGTGGGTGTTGGATTTTTCTCTTTTAAACCACAGGCACAATTAGGAAATAAATGGGTAGACCTTCAGCCATTAAGCACCGAAGGACAAGGTTTTGCAGAATACCCTGATAGAAAACCTTACAAATTGAACCAGATAAATATCCCCATCGGCGTGGGTGTTAAATATGACCTGAGCCCAACTTTGAATTTAAGGGCTGAGTTTAATTACAGGATATTAAATACAGATTACCTGGATGATGCAAGTACTGAATATATTGATCCTACCTTATACGCCAATTATTTTACCGGCGCAAAATTAACCAACGCCCTGTTGCTTAATGATCGCCAGTATGAACTTGATCCTTCTCACGTTACCAACCCTGGCGACCAGCGTGGTAATCCAAAAAATAATGATGCTTACTTTAGTTTCAATGTTAAGATCGGGTACTCTTTTGGCAGAGAAAAAATAAAAAGATAAGAGAAAAGATATTAGATAAAAAAATCCCCTGACAAGTCGGGGGATTTTTATTTATTGTCTCAATCAATTTGATCATAATAAATTCCTGATCTCTTCCAGCAATTCACTTTTGGTAATGGGTATGCCCATTATTTTATTAAAAGGCTTTGCATCCACAAAATAAACATCACGGATGATCCTTACCAGTTGCCCATTATTGATCTCGGGGACCAGTACTTTATCAAAATTTTTCAGGATATCTCCTAAATTTTTAGGGAAAGGCCTGATATAACGCAGGTGTACGTGTGAAACCGCATGTCCTTCTTTTTGCAATTCAGTACAGGCACTTTTTATTACACCATAGGTACTGCCCCAACCCAATACCAATACTTTGCCTCGCTCTGCGCCACTGTCTAAATGCTGGTCAGGAATATAATTGGCGATCAGGTCAACCTTGGCCTGCCTCGTTTTAACCATGTGCTGGTGGTTCTCGGGTTCATAACTGATATTACCGGTAATATCTTCTTTCTCTAACCCCCCAACACGGTGTTCCAGTCCGGCTGTACCGGGTATGGCCCATGGCCTTACCAGTTTATCATCTCTTTTATAGGGTTGAAATTTCCCGTCCTTATCCATATTGCCTGCAAAATTCTGCGAGGCGAATTGTGTTTTGATCTCAGGAAGTTCGGCAGCTGTTGGAAATTTCCAGGGCTCGGCGCCATTGGCAATATAACCATCACTTAAGAACATCACCGGTGTCATATGTTGTACCGAAATTCTTACAGCTTCATACACAGCATTAAAACAATCGCTGGGTGTTGATGCTGAAACGATAGGCATGGGGCATTCGCCATTGCGGCCATAGTAAGCCTGCATCAGGTCACTCTGTTCTGTTTTGGTTGGCAATCCTGTTGATGGGCCTCCTCTTTGAATATTGATAACGATCAATGGGATCTCCAACATCACTGCCAAACCAATGGCCTCTCCTTTTAATGCAATGCCGGGGCCGCTACTGGTGGTTACTGCCAGGCTACCGCCATAACTGGCTCCAATGGCCGATGTAATGGCTGCGATCTCATCTTCGGCCTGGAAGGTTTTGATACCAAAATTCTTATATTTACTAAGCTCATGTAAAATATCGCTGGCAGGTGTTATCGGGTAACTGCCCAAAAATAATTGCAAACCGCTTTTTTGGGATGCTGCGATCAACCCGTAAGCCACAGCCTGGTTACCCATGATAGACCGGTAAGTACCAGGATCCATTTTTGCTTTCTCAACTTTGTAGCGTGTGGTGAAAGTTTCGGTAGTATCGCCATAATTGTAACCGGCCTGCAATGCTTTTACATTGCTCTCATATATCTCGGGTTTGTTGCCAAATTTGTCCCTGATAAATCCAATGGTATTATCCAATTCACGGTTATACATCCAGTACAAAAAGCCCAGTACAAACATATTTTTTGCCCGGTCTTTTTCTTTCACACCCATCGTAATATCTTTCAAAGCCTCCCTGGTCATCTTGGTCACATCCATCCTGATCACTTCGTAATTACCCAGGCTATCATCAGTTAATGGATTAACACCTTCGGGATAATTAGCCAAACGCAGGTTCTTGGGATCAAAACCATCCTCATTGGCAATAATACGGCCACCGGGTTTTAAGCCATGCAGGTTTGTTTTTAATGCAGCGGCATTCATCGCTACAAGTACATCACAGGCATCGCCCGGGGTAAACACACGGTCTGATGAAAACCTTAACTGGTAACCGCTCACACCGGGCAATGTACCTATCGGGGCACGTATCTCGGCCGGGAAATCAGGGAAAGTAGCCAGGTCAATACCCAGCATGGCTGTGTTATTGGTAAACTGGCTTCCGGTCAATTGCATACCATCGCCACTATCACCCGCAAACTTAATGACCACATCATTTAATATCTCCTGCTTATTACTCATGATTTCTTTTGTTGTGTAGCGAAGTTAACAATTTACTCATTTGAAAAAACACGACCTTGATCATATTTTAAGACTCTACCCCTGCAATTTGAAATTAATAAATTAGGTTTGTTCAAATTTTTTGAATGTACGACCTGCACGACTTTTTAACTGCCATACCCGTTCATGAACTGAATGATGACAAAGGATATACTGATGGGCAATTGGCCAAGCATATTGCTGTTTATGAGAACGAACTGCCTGATATTACGGATGCCGATGTTGTTTTGGTTGGTGTAAATGAAACAAGAGGCAGTGGCATATTTATTAATACACCGAATGCTGCCGACTGCATCCGCAAACAGTTATACCAATTACATTACTGGCATACCGATATCGTGATCGCCGACATCGGCAATATAAAGACAGGCGCCACTTTAAACGACAGCTATGCCGCTATAAAAACGGTGCTGGCCGAATTGTTCCGGATAAACAAAACGGTTGTGATATTGGGCGGATCACATGATATTACACTGGCACAGTATTTTGCTTATAAAGAATTGCAGCAGGTGGTAGAGGCAACGGTAATTGATGCAACCATTAACCTGAAAAGCGAGAACCCTTTACGCAGCGAAAATTTTTTACTGGAAATGCTTACCGGCGAACCCAACCTGGTAAAGCATTATAATCATATCGGTTTTCAAAGTTATTTTGTACACCCCCGCATGCTGGAAAGCATGGACAAGCTGCGCTTTGATTGTTACCGCGTGGGTGCTGCCCGGCAGGACCTGGATGAGATGGAGCCGGTTATCAGGAATACTCATCTGTTGAGTTTTGATATCAGTGCCATTAAATACAGCGACTCACCAGCCAGCAGTGAAAGCCCGAATGGCTTTACCGGCGAAGATGCCTGTGTACTGGCACGTTTTGCCGGCCTGAGTAATAAACTGAACAGCTTTGGAATTTATGGCTACCTGCCGCAGCAGGATGTAAAAGAACTGAGTGCCAAACAGATCTCACAAATGGTCTGGTATTTTATTGATGGCAAGGCCCGAAGTAAACAGGAGGCATCTATTGAAGACAGGGATCTTTTTAATGAATACCATACCAGTTTTACCGAAGTGGAATCCACCTTCCTGCAAAGTAAAAGAACAGGCCGCTGGTGGATGCAACTGCCTAACAAAAAATTTATTCCCTGCAGCTATAAAGATTATGTGACCGCCAGCCAGAATGAGATACCGGAGAGGTGGTTGAGGGCGCAGGAGAGAGATTAGAAATCAAAAGTAAAAATTCAAAAATCAAAATTGGAGTTATGCAAATCAGAAGAATGCACTTGCTTTGTTTTTTACTTTTGAATTTTTACTTTTTACTTTTCTTAACCTCCTGCTCCATATCCAAACAGATCTCCAAAAAAGCCGATAGCATTTTATTAAAAGATACCGTCATCAGCAAGGGCCATATCGGCATCAGCATTTACGAACCGGCAACAAATACCTACTGGTATAATTATAACGCCGATAAATATTTTATACCGGCAAGCAATACAAAACTGTTTACGTTGTATGCAGGCATGAAATATTTGGGGGATAGTTTGGTGGGGTTGAGGTATCAGTTAATGTCAGACACCGCAATTAATATTTTTCCTACTGCAGACCCTACTTTTTTTCATTCTGATTTCAAAACTAACCCTGTTTTTGAATTTCTGAAATCAGAAAAGCGAACAAAGTATATAACACAAAACTCTACATGGAGGGAAAATGGATTAGGTTATGGATGGGCCTGGGATGACTACAACGATGATTATATGGTTGAAAGAAGCGCCATGCCCATATTTGGGAATACTGTTAAAATAGATACAGCAAAAATTATCTATAATAAATTTTATGTCGATATCAATTGGAAAGCAGATCCACAATATTTCACAAATTTGATTGATAGTTTTTACACTTTACCAATTAAATTGAAAGCCAGAATGTATCCGGATTCTGCGAAAGCAAGCAAAGAGCTACTTAGTTTTTCTATAAAAAGAAACATTCATGATAATAACTTTGTTATTAAAACTTCTCCAACTAAATTTCGCAAACAGGAAATTCCTTTTATTACAGAAAATCTAAACCCAACGATAGGTATCTTAAAAAATGATTTTGGAATAAATGTAAAATATGGAATGATCTTTGACAATGGATTATATCCCGGAGTTCCTCCTCATTTCAAAATTTACACCATCCACTCCCAACCCACCGACTCCCTCTTCAAACCCATGATGCACCGCAGCGATAATTTTTTTGCCGAACAAACATTATTAATGGTTAGCAATGAACACCTGGGTTATATGAGCGATGAAAAGATCATTGATACCTTATTAAAGAACGATCTGAAAGATGTTCCCCAAAAACCCAAATGGGTGGATGGCAGCGGCCTCAGCCGGTATAACCTGTTTACACCCCAAACCTTTGTATATATCCTCAACAAAACTAAGAATGAGTTTGGTTGGGAAAGGATAAAGAACATATTAGCCACCGGCGGCACTGGTACGCTAACGGCTTATTTTAAAAAAGACAGCAGTTTTATTTATGCCAAAACCGGTACCCTCAGTAATAACTGTGCCTTAAGCGGTTATTTAATTACCCAAAAAGGCAAGCTGCTCATTTTCTCCATTTTAGCCAACAATTATCCCACAGGAGCCACTCCTGTAAGAAAGGCCGTAGAAAAGTTTTTACTTGACATCCGCAAAAATTATTAATATTTTTACCGGTCAGGCAACAGATCCACAAGCAGCAGTATCTAACATAAGCTGAAAATCCCTATTGATCCTTTAACCTACAAATTGTTTTTTTATGAAAAAGATCTTTACGCTGCTGTGGCTCTCCATTATTACAGCCTTTGCATTTAATGCAGCAGCTCAGGGCACTACCTGCAATGCTGAATACAATTATCAATACCTCAGCAACAACACGGTAAAATTTAACCCCCAGGAAACCCAGGGCCCGCCGCTGGTAACGCATACCTGGAATTTTGGCGATGGCAGCCCGGTAAGCAACCTGGTTTCACCCACCCATGTGTTTGCAGCATCGGGTAATTATCCCGTTGTACATACCATTGTGAGGGTAAATCAAAATAATACCCCGGTTTGCACAGGCACATTTACCAAAGTGGTTAATATCACGATCTGCGACCTGGTGGTTGATTTTAGCTGGACAAGCACTGCGGCGAATCCACTGGTCGTTGCTTTTCAGAATTTATCGGTTCCGTTGTCAAATACCGATTCTGTAACCTGGCAGTTTGGAGATAATACAACCTCTCATGCCGTAAACCCGGTACATACCTACGCTGTTGCCGGTACGTATAATGTTTGTTTAATAGTTAAGAAATTCCCTACCCCAACAAGCGGGCAATGCATAAAATACATTTGTAAAACAGTTGTCGTTACTACCCCATGTAATTTAGTGGCCAACTTTAACTGGACAGTTACACAAACCAATCCTTTAAGTATTGAGTTTCATAATTTAAGTGTCCCCTTATCAACTACAGATTCCATCACCTGGACATTTGGTGATGGTGGTACTTCAAACGCTGTAAACCCGGTGCATACCTATGCCAATGCAGGCACGTACACCGTTTGTTTGAGGGTAAAAAAATTAACCCCGCCGGGAGCTCCGCCATGTATCAGGGAGATCTGTAAAACACTGGTGATTCCACCACCCTGTAACCTGGTGGTTGATTTTAGCTCAACCATAGCTACATCTAATCCTTTAATGGTATACTTCCAGAATTTGTCTGTTCCATTATCAAATACAGATTCTATCACCTGGACCTTTGGTGACGGACAGAGTGCAAATACTGTAAACGCTGTACATACCTATGCCAATGCCGGCACATACACCGTTTGTTTACGTGTAAAAAAATTAACGCCTCCCGGAACTACTCCCTGTGTAAGGGAGATCTGTAAAACAATAGTCATTCCTCCAGCCTGCAACCTGGTGGTAGATTTTAACTGGACGGTTACACCAAACAATCCGTTAAGGATAGAGTTCCATAACCTCACCAACCCGATCGCTGCTACTGATTCTATCAGGTGGACATTTGGTGATGGAACTTCTTCCAATCAAATTCATCCTGTACATACTTATACAGCACCGGGTACTTACACGGTTTGCCTCAGGATCATCAGGTACAATGGAACCAACACTCCGTGCATAAGGGAGATCTGTAAAACCATTGTTATACCAGTCCCTTGTAACCTGGTGGTTAGCTTCACCTCAGAACCCGTTCCCAATCAGCCTTTGAGTATCAGGTTTACAAACACCAGTACACCTGGTCATGCTTCAGATTCTTTACGGTGGACTTTTGGTGACGGAACTTCTTTAAGCGGTGTACAAAGCGATCCCAACGTTGCCAGCCCGATACATCATTATGCAAATGCCGGAACCTTCACGGTTTGCTTAAGGGTTAAGAAAAATAATATC
>JBDSGK010000158.1:0-3788 GCA_039919015.1 Ferruginibacter sp. | reverse complement strand
AAACCCATTTTGAAAAAATAATTCTGAATAAATGCAAATAGGGGGGCAAAATAAATTTTAATAAAAGTCGCTTTTCGTCCCTGGCGCTGGTATTTATCAGCCGAGAGACAGGCATACTCCATCGCTTTACGGGCATAGTCAATACTGTTGTCAACGGTATAGTGGTTTATATATCCAGCTAAGGTTTTAATCTGCAACCCGGGTTGCAGAAATAGTTTTTCATGTACAATTTCCTGGTCGATCCGAACAGTTTTACGGTTTGCCATCCTGATATGTGAATCATTTCCCCATTCACCAAATTTTATTTCTGTTGAACCGTAAAAATTTTTGTAACGCATATTGTAAACCAGGTTTTCTTCAGCGGGGTCAATATGTACAATGGCTTCTTTCAACTCATCATCAAGCACTTCATCAGTATCCAGCATCAGTATCCAGTCGTAGCTGGCTAGTTGGGAAGCTTTATACCTGTTTCTGCCATATCCCTCCCAGGAACCATGGGCAATAACAGCGCCATATGTTTTGGCGATCTGGACCGAATCATCACTGCTGCCGGAATCGTATAGCAGGATCTCTTTACCGATCCCCTGTACACTTTCAAGTGTTTCTGCAAGCCGGGCTGAACCATTCTTGCAGATGATAACTACAGAAATATTCATATAGGTTGTTTTAGAAGGTTAAATAGAAATACCAAACATATATTCATTAGAAGATCAAAAACAGCCAATCAGAAATTTACTAATTCGCTTATTTTATGTTTATTATCCGAAAAGAATTTGCTACGGCCATTGAGCGGAAAAGTCAACGATACTTTTTTATTGGCTACCAGGCCGATGATCACGGCAGTTGTTGCTCCGGCACCACCAACTATCAGCGCCGTATTCCTGCGCTTCCTGTTGGAAGATGTAGTTCCTTCAATGGCTGTATAAAGCAGTTCCCAAAAACTTGTTTTTCCGTCGTTGTCAACATCTCCCATGTTTTTTGTCAGGCCGGCAGTTATGGTAAACCCCAAAACTGCAGCCAATGTAGCGCCCAGCAGGGTAGTGCCGGTTTTATGTTTTACATCCAGTTTGCTGATAGCACTTGCCGGAATGGTTATGGTGCTGTTGGGCAGGTATGTTTTAGTTACACTGATAATAACTTCAGAATCGGAATAGGAAACCAGGTAGCCTTTTATACTACCCGAGTCTGAAATTATTGTTGTCTTAAACGGCAACTTCGTATTTGGTGTATTTTGACAAATACTGAAAAGGGGAAGCCATAACAGGATAAATACAATTTTCATTTTTTTATTTTTTGCTGATTAGTATAAAATAAACTGCAATTCAGATCATCAGTTACCAATGGGTACTGATACAGTGATCCCGGTTATATACGTATTTCCCTTGCCCGGTATAAATGTTTTTTGCTTAGTTAAAGTGGCCTTCGCTTCATTCTTTTTAGCATGTGCTATGATCATGAAAGGGATGCTGGCTATGCCGGTTGTAGCGCTTACCACAAATAGGGTAGTAGCGGTCTTGTCTCTTCTTTCTGCAGCTTCATAATCGCCATTATAGTCATTATTAGTGCTGATTAGTAAGGCGATCACACCAGTAGCAAGACCGACACCCAGCAAAGAAAGCCCGGTAATACGCATGGTCCTGGCCTGGCGGTTGTAATAGGCATAATCCTTTACCGGGTCGCCGCCATCAGCTTCCCTTAAAAATGGTTTATTTACGCCTAGCATAACCTGGCTTAAGGGATTGGAAACCGTTTTAACTGTTGTAAACTGACCCTGCTGGGCTTTTGACTCGATACTAATTAGGAAGATCACTGCAAGCATTAGAATTGACTTTTTCATAATTTTTGTTTTTAGTTGATGAATGATTTGATATTGTTTAAAATTTTAGATGATAATAGTCATAACTCAAGCCATCCATTCGTTAACAAATAACCAGAGTTACAGCAATCATTTTTTTAAATTTGTTGTTGTTTCAGTATAGTTTATTGTAGTACCGAATCCGTTATTAGTTTTTATATAGAATTGCATATCAGTACCTGTCAGAGATTTTATAGTAGTCCAGTCAATCCAGTTTCCAATCCAGATGGTTGTGGCATCTATCACACCGTAAGTGTTGCTATTCGAGATGCCATTTTCAAGAGAGGTAACTGTTCCATTATTATAGAACTGTATGTAGTCGCCTGCCTGGTAAGTATAAGTAGTAATATGCGAAGAGTCGTTATAAAAATGGTTTGAAACCCGTGAAACGTAATTCCATCTCCCCACGAGCTTTTCTTTGGTTGTTTTTGTAGTTGCAACCTCTTTTTCGCAGGAAGCCAATAAAAAGAGCGAAGCTGTAAGGCAATAAAAAATGAACTTTTTCATGATTGTATTTTTAGTTATGAATATTTTTTTTGAATAAAGACTTATTTTTCGCCGATCCTCAGCAGCAGCGAAGTTTTAACTGAATTGTATGTTCTGATCTCCCGCTTAATAATACCTGTTCCCTTTTCCCAGTAATATGTTGTTTCCCGGTAATTGGTATCTCCGGGTTGTAATCCATTGGTTGAAGAAAATTTATGTATTTGTATAAACAAGGTTCCTTCAATGGTGATCGATGGAATTAATGTATACCTGTTTGCACCCGAACTGGTAAAGGGATACCAAAAAGCAGGAAGATTGTTTTGCGTGTCAGTAAGATCAAAATCCGAATCTATAAAATGGGCAGTATTCATGTATTGCGTATCACAGCTTGCAAAGCCATTAAACCAGGTCTGGCCAGGTGAGCCCGACATATGCTGCAATGTTAACTTGTAAGTTTCATGCATATATTTTGGAACAGGCGGATTACCAGGGACAGAATCATGAAATACACTGCTTTTATAATTTTGAGTAACGCTTACAGAATCGGTAAACCCGGTTGCCGAATCTTTATAAATGTAATACCGGTTCCAGGGGATGTAAATAAAATCAAGTGCGGTATTATCAAAGAAGTTGCCCGCAACGATACCCCCTCCCGGCAATCCCCAGCCACCGCCACTACCCCAACCATTAAAATCAATGGAAATTTTTTCTTTTGAGCAGGATGTAAATAAAAGGAATAGAACAATAACGGAAAGGAAAATGATCTTTTTCATGATTTTTTATTTTAGTTTGATAAATTTTGATCAACAACCCAAAAGTATATTTGGGATCTACCCATTCCTAATTGATAAATACAGGCTTCCCTGGTTCATCAGTAATTGCAACTACGCATTACCTGTTTGTGGTACTATTCTCTTTTTTTTGCAAAAAATGCAAATGGTTTTTTGTAGATTGGGAGTTAATGCGATTAAAAAGGGCAAAAATTACAATTTTTACCAAAACTTTTTTTGTATGGAGTCAAGTACCACGCAACTGAGATTTTTCCAGCACATTAAATCTATTTTGTCTCCCAATGCTTCCTTTGTAGATGAAATAGCCGGTTTGTTAGACATCAGTAATGACAGTGCCTACCGCCGCATCAGGGCCGATAAACCGATCAGTTTTGAGGAATTGCAGAAGCTATGCGTTCATTATAAGGTCTCACTTGACCAGTTTTTGAACCTGCAAAGCGATGCATTCATTTTTACAGGTAAATTGGGTAATGAAGTAAATTTTCTTTTTGAGAACTGGCTCCAGGAGGTATTGAAACAATACAGCATTATCAGCAGCTTTGAAAAAAAGCATATCTATTTTCTTATAAAGGATCTGCCCTTTAATCTTCACTTTCAGATACCGGAGTTGGCTGCCTTTAAATTCTTTGTGTGGATGCAGTGCTTTTCGGGTTTCC
>JBDSGK010000157.1:0-31598 GCA_039919015.1 Ferruginibacter sp. | reverse complement strand
ATTTTTCCGGTTACTGCAAGTTTATAACCTGCTGATCCGGCTACAACATTACCAATAGCGACATTTCCACCACCGGTTGGGTTTAATTGGATATAACCTCCGCTGCTGGGATTTACAATAACATCTCCACCACCGGTAGGACTTACCAATACGTTACCGCCACTGCTGGGGTTTAACACCACAGAAGCACCAATAGGGCTTAAAAAAATTGCACCACCGGTTGCAGCAAGCGTAAGATCGCTGGTACTGGTAACCCCGATGGTAGCTCTATAAGCACCATTTTGATAGAATTTCATGACAGGGTTATTGCCATCGAATTTCAACGCTTCCCCATCTTTATTAATAGTAGTTCTTGCGCCTATCGATACTTCGCCTCCATTATTTTGCAGGCTTAGTGTACCTGCAGTTGAAAACCCTGTTCTTACAATGATCTCATTGTTATCAATGAGCAGGTTACTGCTGGAAGCGCTGGTGCCGAGCATGATATACCCGTTAGTTGAAGAAGTAAGCCCCGCATCCTGGCCTCCTTCAATATGCAGTTTGGTAAGGGGGGCAGAATTGTTAATACCAATGTTCCCGCCATTTTTAAGTGATAATCTTGCTATACCCTGGTCAAAAAAACTTAAGGAAGAACTACTGGTAGTATAATTCATCAGCCAGATTTGATTATCTGTTGTATTGTTCAAATAGATAAGGCCATTATCTAATAAAAGATTGCCCGACGCACGTATGGCGCCATTTACGTGTAGTTTTGCCTGTGGATCGCTGAATCCTATACCTACATTCCCGCTTAACCTGTTGTACTGGTCATTGCCATTAACTATCCATGATATATCCTCATCCCTGCCCATTAACTTCCACTCGGTACCGGAATAAATATATAGACCAGGAACAGTAACAACCGGTACTAAAGAAGTAAGTGTCTGGTACACCATTAACCCCTTAATAGGCGATGCTATTGCATTTCGTTGTGTTCCTGTCATACGGGGTATTAGCAAACCCTTGGTAGTACTTGAAATATCTAATTGGGCACTGGGGTCAGGGGATGTAGTGCCGATCCCTACATTTTGTTGGGCTTTAATTGATTGGCCGATAATTGCCATCAATAGTACAAAAAGTGTTTTCCTCATTTTAAGTTGATTTTATTTCAACTCAAAATTGAAAATTTGAAACAAGGATAACAATAGCGAAATCGGGTGAAACGAGATAATCTTTTCCTCATCCTCAATGCCCCGGTGCTCTCTATACGACTACATGCCAGGTGACCATAGGTAAAAAAATCATGCTATTTGACTTTGAGCAATTGATTTATCAATGCCTTCAGTTCCTCAATCTGTTGTTGTTGTTTTTGAAGAGTTATTTCCTGTTCCTGCACCGCTTTAACCAAGGGCATTACAAAATCCGAGTAGCGTAAACTGTATAATCCCGTTACATCCTTTGGCGCCTGCAGGCCGCTAAAATTAAAACCCGCATCTTTAGCGGCCTGCTCCACTTCCTGGGCAATAAAACCTGTCATGCGGATCTTTTCAATATCATACATTGAATCCCATTTGCCTTCTTTCCTTTTTGCAGGATATACCATTTCATTTTGACGATGAATGTTTAAGTTATAAGTCACTGGTCGCAGGCGGGTAATAAATGATAGCCCGGGCACATCAGTTCTAATATTATCTTTCATTCGCCCATCACTATAGGTACTAAAACCTACCTGCCCTGCAATAACCGTCACACTGGTATTACCTATTTCTACACGATTACTGGCTTCTACAAATCCTCCGGCATTGTAACCAACGCAGGTTGTATTATCAAGGTTAACGGCATCGAAATAGGCGCTTCTTCCAAATGCAGAATTAAAACTGCCGGTTGTGTTATTATTGATAGATCCATATCCAACGCCTGTGTTACTGCTACCGGTATTATTATCCACTAAAGAAACATACCCCATGGCCGTATTTGCCGTTCCACTCGTATTTTTACTGAGTGTAGAATAACCGACGGCAGTATTATTAGAAGCCTGGTTTTGCAGCAATGCAGTAGCGCCAACAGCCGTATTGTTAGAACCATTACCACCATTAAGCGCAGAACTTCCCACTGCGGTATTGAAGTTACCGGTAGTATTGTAACCAAGAGAAAAATATCCGTGAGCTGTATTGCCTTCTCCAGTAGTATTGAAAACAAGAGCATCAAATCCATTAGCTGTATTAGCCAAGCCGATAGTATTGTTCATGAGAGCTGCAGCACCGGTGGCCGTATTGTAATAGCCGGTAGTATTATCAAAAAGTGCCTTGCTCCCAAGTGCGGTATTGGCACTGGAATGATAATATTGAGTGGCACCCAATCCATTATTATATAAAGCACTATCCCCAACAGCTACAAGAAGACTGCGATCGGTATTTTTGTACAAAGCCTTTACACCAATGGCCACATTGTTGCGGCCGGTAGTATTATTTAAAAGGGAAGCAGATCCGATAGCAGTGTTATTAGAAGACTGGTTTTGCAATAATGCAGTAGAGCCGACAGCCGTATTGTTAGAACCGTTACCATTATTAAGAGCAAAACCTCCCACTGCGGTATTGAAGTTACCGGTAGTATTGTAACCAAGAGAAAAATATCCGTGAGCTGTATTGCCTTCCCCTGTTGTATTGAAAACAAGAGCATCAAACCCATTAGCGGTATTAGCCGATCCGATAGTATTGTTCATGAGAGCTGCAGCACCGGTGGCCGTATTGTAATAGCCCGTAGTATTTTCAAAAAGTGCTTTGCTCCCAAGTGCAGTATTGGCACTGGAATGATAATATTGTGTTGCGCCCACCCCATTATTATATAAAGCACTGTCGCCAACAGCTACAAGAAGACTGCGATCGGAGTTTCTGTACAAAGCCTTTACACCAATAGCTACATTATTACGGGCGGTAGTATTATTAAAAAGTGCATGGGGTCCTATTGCAATATTGCTGTTACCGGTCGTATTCGAAAATAATGCGAGATAACCCTGTGCAAGGTTTTCCTGGCCGGTTGTATTGCTAAAAAGGGACCTGTAACCATAAGTTGTATTGATAGATCCTGTTGTATTTGTCTGCAATGCCTGGTAACCAACAACTGTGTTCGTAGTAATACTATTGTTACCAAGACCGACCGTTAACGTATTTACTTTGGCATCACCGCCGCTCACTTCTAATTTGGCAGAAGGTATGCTTGTGCCAATACCCACATTTTGTGCTTTTATTGAGTGACCAACTACCAATATCAATAATAAAATCAGTATACGTTTCATTTTCGGGTTAATATATTTCAACTCAAAATTGAAAAACAATAGAGGAGCACACAATAGCGAAATCGGGTGAAAATAGATGATGAAGAGTACCAGGAATTAAACAATTTTATCCCGGATGGCTAATGATACGGCTTCGGTACCGGAATGCACATGTAGCTTGGCGTATATATTTGTTATGTGGGATTTTACCGTATCAAAAGCTACAAATAATTCGGCAGCGATCATCTTATAACTTTTACCGGCAACCAGCAATTGCAATACTCTTTTTTCCTGTGCAGTAAGATTATAAACGTGTGCTGTAGGGGAGGGTTGCAAATTTTGTTTAAACAATTCTATAACCCGCCTGGCAATACCGGGTGTCATGGGAGATCCGCCGGCCTGTACATTCTGTAGGGCTTCTATGTAGCCATCCGGTGTGGTTGATTTTAAAATATATCCCGAAGCCCCGGCACAGATGGCATTAAAAATATACTCATCTTCAAAAAAAACTGTTTGGATAAGAATAAGAATATCCGGAAAATTTTGTTTGATGATCTTTGTAGCTTCAATACCATTAATCCCAGGCATTTCAATATCCATCAATACAATATCACACGGATCTTCCTCCAGGCATGCGATCAAATTACTGCAGTCGGGATAGGCACCGGCACAGCTAAAGCCAGTTGCATGGTTAAGCAACAGCTCAAAGGTTTCCCTTAAATGTTTATTGTCTTCAAAAATGGCTACCCTTGTCAAAGTATTTATGTTTTTACAAAATTGATAAAAAAAACATGTACATAAATAGCGAAATCGGGTGAATATATTTAAACAGGTATTTTCAATATCACGGCTGTTCCTTTTTCTACACCGGATTCAAATTCAATTTCACCCCCCAGTTCCTTCGCCCGGTATTGCATATTATCCAAACCATTCCCTTTTTTTATTACTGCTGGATTGAAACCGGTTCCAAGATCTTTTATTTTCAATTCCATACTGTTGTTTTGCAGCACCGCAGTAATAGCTATTTGTGTAGACCCGGAATATTTTACTGCATTATTAACGGCTTCTTTAAAAATGAGGTACACATTTTTTCTTTGCTGCATGTTGAATTTCATTTTTTCCAGGTCTTCCAGGTTGATCGTTACAGCAATATTCTTTGTACTGCATATTTCATAAGCAAAGCGTTCCATACGTTGTTTTAAACTGCCAGCTTCAGTTTCTCCTGGTTTGATCATCCACACAATGTCTCCCATTTTCTCCATCGTTTCTTTTGCATTGGTACTCATTCTTTGCAGTATATCAATATTTGCTTTTTCATTGCCGGTTTGAGTTACCATCTGGCTCAGCATATGTATACTGCTTAGTGAGCTGCCTACTTCATCGTGGAGGTCGGCAGCTATCTGGTTGCGCATTTCCAATTGCTTGATCTGCTGCCGTATTTTATACCTGTTAAATAAAAGGAAGCCGGAAAACAATACGAGGCCCAAAAGCAATAAAACGCCGTATTGAAATACTTTTTGCTTTTGTAACCGTACCTGGGTCAGTTGCTGGTCTTTTTTTAAAATGGTGATTTCTTTCTCCTTTTTATCAATATTATATAGTTCTTCCATCTTTCTTACTTTCAATTGAAGATCGTTATTTGAAATGCTGTCAACCGCCTGGTGGTACTTATTGTTATACTCCAAAGCTTTGTCAAACTCTTTGTTTGCAATATAAAAGTCAACCATGTTCTTAAACCCTGAGGCCTGCCTGTTTAAATCACCCCTTTCTTCTAACAGTTCCAGGTTGGATTTTAATTGACTTTCTGTGGCAATGGTAGCGTCCGCATTTTTTTGCAATGCAATCAGTTCTGTATCTATTGCCGCCAATGATGAACTGTCTTTCAGTTGCTTTGCCAATAATTTACCCTGGTTGAAATAGTCCTCCGCCTGTTTTAAATCCTTTTTGGCCTTATACACTTTTGCAATATTCAGGTAGTTTCCCAATTCATCCGGAAAGCTTTTTACCTCCCTGGCAATATGCAGACTATTGGTAAAGTGTACTATTGATTTATCAAAATCACCAAGCCCCAGATAAATATCACCCAGGTTGCTTTGTGCAGACCCCAACCCCTTACGGTCATTCAAAATCGTTTTTATTTTAATGGATTTATTGGCGTATATAAGCGCCTGGTTATATTGTTTTAGTTGCGTAAAAGAATTGCTTAAACTCTGGTAGCAGAAAGAAATACCGCGATCACTACCTATTTCTTCAAATATCCGTAACGATTTCAGGTGCTGCTCTGTTGCTTTTTGATAATTTCCAATAGAGAGGTAAGTGTTTCCTAAGTTCAACGTTTGGCCGGCTATGGATTCTCGGTTATTGGTCTTAATGTTCAGTTCTATTGCTTTTTCAAAAAATGGAATGGCTTTTTGATAAGCCCCGGTTCGTTTATAATACGATGCCGCCACTGAATAATAACTTGAACCTATGTCGTTTTTTTCAGACTCATCTGCCTGGTCATAAAGTGTTTTGACTTGGTCAATATAATACTCGGCGCTGTCTGGCTTACCAGTATCATGCAATAAGTAAACCAATTGTGCATAAGAAGCGCTAAGTCGTTTAAAATTTTTTATTCTTTTTCCTATTGTTATCGCTGCAGTAAGGTAAGCCCTTGATTTTACACGGTCTTTCCGGGAGTATTCAAAGGCCAAAGAATTGTAGGCCCTTGCAACTTCTGCTTCATCTTTATTAGCTGCTATCACTTTGTTCAGGCTATCTTCTATATGCTGCTGCGCCTGGCTTAAACAAGGCAAGAGGAAAATGATCAGTAAAAAAAAGAATTGTTTTTTCATGTTGCTAATAACAGACTATATCCCTGCTAAAGTTCAGTAGTAAATTTTAAGAACGAGTTCAACGAATAAACAGCTGTTAAATTACAAAAACCTGCACGTAAATATGCATTTGTTAATAAATGGGATGGCTCTGGGTAATATTGGCTAAAAATGAGGATTACAATTAAAAATTGGAGTGTTTTACATTTTAATCAAGGGTAAGTTTATTTTTTCAGATTTTTCTCATATATTTCTATCCATTTCTCCACGGTTATCTTGCTGCATAGTTCGCCAATTAATTCATAAGGGATATTTTCAGGTTTCTTAAACCGTATACAGCTTTTACCCATGTCTAGTTTTCCCAGGCCGGTTTTTGCATATTCATCAGTAAACCATTTAAGCAGTTTGGGGTTGGCATAAATACCCATGTGATAAAAGTTAATGCTGTTCTTTTGCGAAGCCATGCCTGCAAAAGGTAATGGATCTTTGGGGTTACAATGATAGCCTGCAGGGTAAATGGAATGTGGCACAGAATAGCCCATCATGCCATATCCCATGCCTTCTTTAAAACCTTTGGGTAAATTTTTTAAAATTATTTTACGCAGTTTGTTCATGGCTGCCTGCCTTTCGTAAGGAACTTCTGATAAATACTGGTCAACAGTTGTTGCTTTTGATTGCATGCTAATAAATTAAAAATTCAAAATTCGGAAGAACTCCGGCCATGGCCCCATCGCTTCTTTATATTGTTTGGCCATTACCCTCGTGATCTGTGCAATATGCGTAAGGTCGTGCGCCACCCAGGTAGCCAATAGATTTCTTAATGTTACGGCTCCTAATACCGGGTGCATTCCTGGTTTATCAAGATCAGTTTCAGTAAGGTTCAATGACCTGAACCATAACATATTTTCCTTCCGAATGGCGGTAAGCTCATCCAGTAATTGTTGCAAAGATCTTCCTTTGCTTTGGTCATACATGGCAGTACGGTTCCATCTTTCAAATGTTTTGGTATTGCCAAATTCAAGGATCATTTTTGCTCTTGCTGTCCAATCGGTTTTTTCGCCGTGTATCAAATGTCCAACAACATCATACGGAGAAAAGGTTTCCGGCCCTTCGTTGGGCATAACCCAATCATCACTTAATCCTGAAAGCAGGGATTGCAGAACAGCCGGAGTTCTTTCCAGGATCTCGTATGATCTTTCTAAACTGTATTGCATATTACTGGCGTTTAAAATAAAAATTTTGTCTTTTCCCGGTCTCTGTACCGTCATCAATAAAAGCATGTAAAGAATCAGCAGTTATGAATTTATAAACAATACGTTTAGGAAAATCATGGGCCGGGTTCTCAAAGACAAAGGTATTGTTTTCAGAACCCGTCATTTTGAATGCGATGGGTTGCTTATTGTTCTGGTCTTCTATAGTTGATGTATAAAAGATTCCGGCTTTGGTATTCGTCAGGGCCACGCTTTCACTGATGATGGTATCATTGCCTTTTATCATATACCCTTTGTTTTGTAAATAATCATTATCCATCTTTTTCCATTCTTCACAAATAGCGCCCCGTTTGCTGTTCATCTTCCAGGTACCTTCTAAAGCATACAGCTTTTCAAAGGCGTTATTATCAGTTTCAATTACGGCTGACATGCAGGCCAGTAAAGACAATACAATAATTAATTTTTTCATTTTGTTTTTTTAAACCGGCATTTGAGATGGATTAAAAGCACCTTTTCTCAAGTGAACGCCGTATTCCATCCAGGCCTTTAAACAGGCCAGGAAATTTGCCCAACCTTCGGTATTACTTTTCAGCCATTTAATACCAGCCTCATTATTGGCTTTACTCTTTTCAGTAATGGTAACAAAAGTAATATCATCCGCTACCGCCTGCAGGTTCATTTCAATAAAGGTCTGTTCACCATCCATTGCTCCATCCCAGGAAAAAGAAATGTATTTGTCTTTTTCAATTTTACCTACAGTAACCCCGAATTCCATATCCATTTCCGGGAATTTCCAGGTTAGTGATGCTCCTTCTTTCATGTAGGCGCTACTTTGGCTGATGAAATAATTTTTCATCTGGCCAGGATCAACAATATTTTCAAACACTGCTGATGCAGGTTTTAAAATTTGCAGGGCCGCCTTAATTTCAAGTTGTTGCATGATCAATTATTTTTTCTTTTTTACAGGTTTCTTTTTTGAAGACTTAGCGATTTTATTAAATTCCAATGCCAGGTTTATCCAATACGCAAGGATCTTTTTTGTATTCAGCACATCAAGATCTACGAACACAAACCCTTTCATTACTTTACCTGTAAAATCCATGGGCCTGCAACCTTCCTTTTTTATTACTTCATCATATTTAGCCGGGTCAAGCCTTACCATGAGCCTTTCCTTTTCTACCCCCAGGCACATTTTATCGTTTACCATAAAACATAAACCGCCGAACATTTTCTTTTCTGTTATACGGGTTTCTGTTTCAGCAATCATTGCTCTTATCCTGTCTGCAAGTTTTTCATTAAATGACATGATCAATACTTATGAATTTATTACACGTTGTAGCTTTTCATTCTTATTCCGGAGATCAATTCCTCCTTCCAGCAAGGATTTGAGGTTGGCCAGGTAAAATGTCCATCCTGTTTTACAGCCCAGGTGCCAATAGTGCATGCCTTGTTCATCTGTGGGAATATTATCCTGCACCAGCTCCACTATATTTTCACCTTCTTCATTTTTTAAGTTTACCGTACAATCCCCGGCTTTCCCAAAACTGAATTTTAAAAAATCATTTCCATTGGCATCCAGTATACTGCCTCTTTCTGTTGTTTCATCATTCCAGCCATGCCAGCGCCAGGTATAGCTATCATTTTTTTGTACGGGTTCGTCGGCAGTTCTTAAATCACCATCAGCTTTTTTAAATTCACTCAATCTTAAAAACCAGTACTCCATGCCCTCACGGGTTGCCCAGCACCAGTATAATTTTTCCATGGGTGCGTTTACATTTATCCTGGTAACAAATCGGCTCCAGTCATAATTAGTCATATGATCTCTTTTATGTGAAAAATAAAAGTTATTTCTCCATGGCATAGGCTTTGTTGAAATTTTCTTCGTTAGCCTCTTTGCCTGTATCTGCATCCAGCAGTATCTTCCAGGCGCTATCTTCTTTTTCCAATACCACAAAGAATCTTCCGTAATAAGAGCGTGGCTCTTTGCCTTCCTGTATGACAGTGCCTTTATAATAGCCGCTTTCCCATGCTTTTGTACCATTGCTTATTCTTTTATCGAATCTTAATTCAAATAAGCGTTTGAAACCTGGTGATGGTTGTTTACCGTTGGGATCAACAGGCGGAAAATATTTATCATAATCCAGCACCTGTCCCCTGTCTATCTCTACCCTGGTGATCTTTTTACTGTGTACGCTTCGGAAACCTTCTTTATTACCCGAAGTGAAATGGGTTATAAAAGGCTTCCATACCTGCTCATTAATTTCATTTACCCATTTTAAACTATCTGTCTGTGCATTGCTGTACAAGAAAAATAAAGACCCTATAACAAGCAACAGTAATTTTTTCATAACAAATTTTTTATTGTGGTACGCTATGCAGGCCGATCCGGTTACCTTCAGTATCACTGAAAACGCCCATAAAGCCATACTCGGGACTTATCTCTGTTTTAGGTACCATTATCTTTCCTCCCGCAGCTTCTACTTTATCCAATATATTTTGCACATCTGGATTTGCATTCAGGTAAATTAACGGCCCATCAGTTGCTGAAGCTTTATGAAACCCACCGCTGTCGACCAATGCACCACCTACCTGTGTCATCATATCATCCAGGGGGAACATCCTCATTTTCATGTTGGGAAAATCCATGGGCATCATGGTAAAGTCAAAAATAGCTTCATAAAATTTTTGTGCCCGGTTAATGTCTGTGGTTGGTATTTCAAACCAGCTGATCGCGTTTTGCATGTTTTTTGTTTTGCGCCTATCCCCGGTCCGAACGAGTTTATCGGGGCGGGCCTAAGGGGGAATTGAGCGTGTTATAAATTTTGTTTCTTTACTTTTTTCGAAGTTGTTTTATGGGTTTGGGGCATTAATGTCTTTGCCCTCTTTTAATTTTACAATAAATCCATTGATGGTGGATTTTGTTCCTTCATTGGGTGCCTGTGCCAATGCTTTGTCTGCATACTCCAATGCTTTTTTAAAATCTCCTTTAGCAGAATAATAAGACATGTATCCGGCATTCACCGCATATACATCGCCATTCTTTTTTTGATTGGCGTTAAATATTTCCAAAGCTCTCTCAAGTCTTTTCTGTGTGATCAGTGAACGGCCATGTCCCATATACTGGTTGGGACCTGCAAATACGAGTGCCTCATTCATCGTTGAATCAGCCTGCACCAGCCTGTTCAGTTTGGTATAGTTTGTACCAAGATTATTTAAGGTAGCAAAAGTTTTTGTACCTGCGGCACGCTGGCTCCAGGCCAATGCTTCTTCAAGGTTTATATTTTTACCGATAAAGTATTGCGCAGCGCCGAGCATGTTAAAAGAATTAAACCCTTTCTGGCCGGTTACCTGATCACGCATTCTTGCCAATACGATATTTTCTACATCCACTTCTACTTTGAAAGGGACCAATAATTTTTCCCACTGCAGGGCTAGTACACAATATTTTTCTTTGTGTTCAATAAATTCATATTTCAGCCATTCCACGCTTTTATCCAGTGCAACGGGTTTTACATTAACCCTTAGTGCATCGTATTTTTCATCATAATAAAAACTTCCCCATGCCTCAAACTGGTTTGAAAAGATAAGGGTTACATGATCAGCCCCCATGGCCATGAACAATCCATAACTGCCGGCCCTAAGATCTTTCCCCTCCACTTTTACATCATGTTCAAATGTTATTACCGTATTCTCATTTGCCCCTGCACGCCACGGCGCTGTATTTTTGTTGGTAAGAAGACTCTGTTCTTTAAAACCGTAAGGTACCGTGTTGCCGTCACCCCAAATTTTACCCTCGCGTTTATTTACATCGGGCCTGCTGTATTTGATGGTGATAGAAGTTATGCCAACTTCTTCAGAAATTGTAGCTCTTGGGTTGCCACCACTTGGCGGCAGATCCATTTGGGCAAAAGCATTGGAAACAGAAAAAATAAAAGCAGCTTGTATTAATAATTTTTTCATGCAGTTGGTTGTTTTAAAATTTTAAAAATAAACCGGTTATAATAATTACTTGTTTTTCTTTCTCCTGTATTCAAGATCATACTCTGTGACCCAGGTTGTGCCATTGTCCTTACTTATTTCTCCATGCTGCCGCAGTTTATCTGTACTTAAGTTGATAAAGGTCATTTTCCGTATGGCCATCGTGTCTTTGCTGAATTTAAACGGCGTGGAAGAATAAATGATCTGCTTATTTTCAAACTTGCCCTGCATGTATTCATTGGTTCCTCCAACATTATCAACCCAGGTTTGTTGCCATTGTTTGGTAGATGCGTTGTAAGTATTAAAACTTTTGCCTGCATAGCGCAGACCCTGTTGCACTGATGCACTTATCCATTCTTCAAAAATAATGCAACTATCCAGTATCAAACTGATCTTGCTGTCACCGGCCTTTACTCCATTAATGCCAAAAGCCTCCCATTCACCTATCCAGAAATCAAACTGGCGATAAACAGGATTACTGCAAGGCAATTTTTGTGCATGCACGGTAATAATTAATAAACTGGCGATAATACAAGTATGTATTTTTTTCATGGTATTCTCTGGTTAACCTTTCCTTTTCAAAATAAGGAATAAAAAATGATCTGCAACAGTTATTTGACAAGCGGCGATGCAACCATGGCCATTTTCCATAAATATTTATTTTGTGACTGTTGACCTTTTTTTAACAATTGAATTGTGTAATCCGCTTTGCGATTTCATCCTATACACAAATTCAACTGTTATGTTTTTACGTCAATTATTTAAAGATGCACGATACTTCCAGATCATTTTTCAATCCATTTTTTTGAGCTACGGTATTTTCTTTTTGCACTGGAGAAATGATAACTGGCTATATGCAACTTATTTTATTACAAGCCTTGTGGTACAGTTTATATGTGAATATTTTTTAGGCAGGAGATCAATTCCGTTCCTGCAGCGCCTGAAGAACGGCATCCCTTCCGTCCTCATTTCTTCCTTTGGGTTAAGTCTTTTATTAAAGACCAATTACTGGTGGGTGGCTGTTTTTGCTGCTGCTGTTTCTATTCTTTCAAAATATATTTTACGTATCAACGGCAAACACATTTTTAATCCCTCTGCCTTTGGAATTGTTATTGCCCTGATCGCTACCGGTAAAGCCTGGATAAGTCCCGGCCAATGGGGCAGTGGCGCTGTGATACTGTTTGGTGTTTGTTGCCTCGGATTCATTGTTGTTTCCAGGGTTCAAAAACTTGATGTTACGCTGGCTTTCCTGGGCACATTTGCAGGATTGATATTCATTCGCCAGATCATTTACCTGGGCTGGCCCATGGATCATTTTATACAGGCGGTAAGTACCGGTAGCCTTTTGCTTTTTTCTTTCTTTATGATAACCGACCCTAAGACCATCCCCAACCATTCCGTTGTAAGAATTTTATGGTGTACAGCCATTGCTGCTGTAGCGTTCTATTTAACGGCATTTAAATTTATGAATGGAGCCCCCATTTTTGTTTTGATATTAGCCCAGCCGCTTGTGCCCCTATTGGATAAACTTTTTAAGGCCAAAAAATTTGAATGGGTTCCTTCAAAAACCTATACGCCTGAAGAAAAGAATTTTCTGAAGGTTGTTTATAGCAGGTCAGTCATGTAATTCTTCAATAAAAAATTAAATTATGAAAAAGAAACTATTCTTTATCGGGGGATTGATCGCCATATCTCCCCTGCTGTTCTCCTTCTGCGGATTTTATGTGAGCAAGGCAGATGGAACATTGAAAAACAAAACCAGCCAGGTGATACTGGTGAGGGATGGTAACAGGTCAGTCATTACCATGTACAACGACTTCAAAGGCGACACCAAGGATTTTGCAATGGTTGTGCCTGTACCAGTGGTGCTGCGGAAAGATGAGATCAAAGTTGTGGACCAGTCCATCTTCCAAAAACTGAATGATTACAGCGCCCCAAGGCTGGTGGAGTATTGGGATGAGAATCCTTGTAACAATTATGATAAGGATGATATGTCCATGCGAAAATCTGCAGCTCCTGCCATGAAGGAAGTCGCCGTTACATCAGCGTTTGGCACTAAAAGATCGTCTGTAAAAATTGAAGCTAAATATTTAATAGGTGAGTACGATATTTTGATCTTATCTGCAAAAGAAAGCGGCGGATTAAAAAAATGGTTAAATGAAAACGGTTATAAGATCCCCGAAGGTGCTGAGGAAGTGCTTGACCCATACATAAAAAGCAACCTCAAATTTTTTGTGGTAAAAGTTAATGAAAAAGAAAAGCAGAAATTGAATACTAATTTTCTCCGCCCCATCCAGATCAGTTTTAATTCACCCAAATTTATGCTGCCCATACGTTTGGGTATGGCTAATGCCGATGGCGACCAGGACCTGATCGTGTATGCATTTACAAGGAAAGGGAGAATTGAAAGTACCAACTACCGAAATGTTGATATTGTCAGCGACAAAAACATTCCGCTGTTTGTACAAAAGAACTTTGGTGCTTTCTACGGCAACCTGTTCACCAACCAATGGGATAAGGAAGATAAAAGCGTTGCCTTCCTGGAATACGCCTGGAATGTAACCCCTATCAATCAAATGAAATGTGATCCCTGTGTTGGTAATCCTCCCACCGAACAGGACCTGGTACAAAGTGGTGTTTGGTGGCTGGGTAATAAAGACTGGAATGATTACAATGATGTAGAGAATGAAGAGATCGACAACGGCAGCAAGAATGTTCATTTCAGCAGGTTGCATTTTCGTTACAACAGGAACTCTTTTCCGCAGGACCTCATGTTCCAGGTAACGCCCAATACACAAAATTACCAGGCAAGGTATATTATTACACACCCGGCCACCGGCGATTTTAATTGTGCTGCAGGAAAGAAATATTTACAGGACCTGAGACTAAGAAGAAAAAAGGAATTGAGGGAACTGACTTCCCTTACCGGAACCAATATCAACAACTGGCAGGAAGAAGCCACTGCAAAAAATGAGGAGGAAATAAATGCATCTGCTCAATATGCAACTTTATTGCCTGAGGTAAAAGATGATCCCGATGGCCATCGGGAGGAAAATAAAAAAGGATCGCCTGCAGGTATCCTTTTATTTGCAGCCGCCATGTTGGGAGGCGCCGGTTTATTGAGATGGAAAGGGATGATATAAATACAGCTTCGCTCATGGTATACCTGAGCTATGCGCATAAATAAGTTGGCTATACCCGGTTTGGTTTTTAGGTGTATGCCCCCGAATCATCGGGGGCTTCTTTTATTAAAATAAGTCTTTGGGGTTGATCTGTTTTATAGTATAAATAAAAAGGCCTGTACAACCATTGGCTGCACAGGTACCTTTTTGTTCGTATTCACCTTTAAAGCTATTTTCCGCCACCACCGCCTGCAGGTCTTTGCGGCCTGGTAGAAGGCTCAATTACTTCGATCCATTGTTTCATTTCTGCTTCGGTAAGGATCAGTTTTAATTTAGCATCCCTTGCATCAGCAAATTCTTTACGTTTTACACCCCATGCATCCCTGTCAAAACTACCGCTTGCACGCATTTCTTCCATTGCTTTTTGCTGTGTTGTGTAAAATTCTGCAATGATAACATCAGCCTTGGCTTTTGCTTCAGCACCTAAATTTAAAGGTGCCATTTTTTCTATAGTTGCCTTTGTTCTTTCTTCAGGAGTTTGACGTTGTCCGCCACCACCTTGTGCATGTAAAGCTGTAACACTGAACATGGCTGCAATTGCCATTAATACAAATTGTTTTTTCATGTTATTTTTTTTAGGTTTATGACTTATTTAATTAGACGACATTAATTCTGAAAACCATCGTCATTTTTTATCTGCTGGTTTTTTTCTTCCTTCACCGCCTCTTTTATTCAAAATTTTAACAAAAAGTGAATCAAACTTGGGTTGTTGTGCCGGCGTACAAAGTGCTCGAATATTTTTTAAATGACTGAACATTTGTAACTCCAGTGCTTTTTGAGATGCGGCCGATTGCTCAGCAATAGTATTCATAATAGAATCACTGAAATCAGCTGCGGTTAATTCTTTGAACTGTTTGCCCTTTGAATTGCGGTTAGCTTCAAACATGGTTTTCATGTATTTGCTATGCGAAGTACTCATACTGTCGTATTCCTGCATCTGGGCCTCATTGAAACCGATATCATTTTTTAAAAAATTTCCGATCTCAGTTTTCCTGTCCATGCGCCTATCATGTTTTCTTTCATCTTTCTTTAATAAGAAAAACGAGACCAGCGCAATATTGGCGATCAATAAAATGCCGATCATGGCGACGAGTATCTTACTTCTATTTTGTTTAGGTATCATTATGGTTGGGTATTTTCAATATCATAAATGGTGGCTACAGTAGAAGAAAATTCATCAGTTGAATTCAACGCAACCTGGTCATTAGCATTGCCTGTATTAACCGCATTATTGTTCATCATCACCATCACATTGATCAGCACAATTAAACAAAGCCCGGTAAAAGCCACTACAGGCCTGGTTATTAACCAGCCTGCTTTTTCCCATACGGATTCAGTTCCTTTGCTCATACGTGCATGAATACGGGTAAGCAGGAAAGGCCTAGCCTCCGCACGCTTTACATCATCAACGCTGGTAAGCGCTTCTTCGATCATTTTATTTATATGTTCCTGCTTATTCATAACTGATCTTTATTGTTCCGGTCCCGATAACTATCGGTATTATTATGGTAATAACTGCTTAAAGCTTTTCTCAAATTTGTTTTTGCCCTTCCCATCAGCGATTCCACTGCATACAAGCTGGTGTTCATAATCTCCGCAACTTCCTGGTAGCTCTGTCCTTCCAGCTTATTCAGCGTAAAAGCGATCCTTTGTTTTTCCGGTATCTGCCTTAGTGCATAAAATAATTCGTTGGCCTTTTCCTTTTTTTCCAGCTGTACACCCGGGTGATCAAATTCCACCGAATGAACCTGTTCTTCTTCATCCCCGCCAAACAAACTTTGCACAAAACCAAAACGTTTTTTACGTTTCTTTTTCTTTTCGTGGTCAAGCGCTTTACTTAGTGTAATGCGGTAGAGCCATGTTGAAAATTTTGAATCGCCTTTAAAAGAACTTACAGATTGGTAAACTTGTATAAACACCTCCTGTGTAATATCATCTGCGTCATCTGCATTTTGAACAATGCTTACCGCCGTATTGTAAACCATATCCTGCCATTCATCCACCAGCCTCGTAAAAGCCGACTCATCTCCCTGCTGCAGTAACAGAACTAATTCCGGTTGATTCAAAACACTTCATTTTTATCCGGCCTAAATATACCTAAATAATTAAAATGGCCCGTTGCCTCCCTGTCCCATACCGCCCCTGTTAAAGCCGCCGCCATTGTTATTATTACCCTGCCTTGTTGCTGCTGTACCAAAATTCTTAAGACTGTAAGTAAACGTCAGCATAAAATATTGTTGCAATACCTTTGTCTGTACATCTTCTATATAAAAATTATTAACTGTTCTTGTGATACTTTGATTTTGCTTTAACAGGTCGAATACAGATAATTTCAGTTCCCCTGCATTGTTCTTTAAGAATTTTTTACCGATAGCTGCATTCCACAACCAATAGCTTTGATTAAGGCCACCTGATAATCCGCTATAGGTATTTCCTGAAATGTCATTTTGCAGGAACCAGCCCTTCTTGTTTAACAGGTTAACCTGTGCGCCGATACTTTGATTGACATATTTAGTATTGGTACTGTTGGTGGTATTGGTCTTTGATTGATTAAAGTTAGCATTGTACGATACATTAAAATCTACATACTGGCTTATATTACTGGCCAGCACAACACCCCCGTTATAGCCATAACTGTCTGTCATGGTCTCCTGGGAATTTATAAGTCCCGGTAATTTGGAATAGCTGAAGCCTGCGCTCAAATTCAATGTTGTTTTTATGAATTTTAAAGGCATACTGTAGGTAAAAAATGTACGCAGGGTTTTATAACCATCCAGGTTTACAGGCTTGGTTAATTGCGACCCTCCCTTCAAGACAATATTTTGCTGAATAACTGAATCCTGGTCAGGTATATAAGTTGCGTTTGTGATATAGTCGCTTGCTGTTTGTAAAAGCAGGTTTGCAAAAAAGCTCCTGCTTGTCTTTGAATTGGTATAAGAATAACGGCCCGATACAAAATGTGTGTATGATTGGTCCAGGTCAGGATTACCACTGCTCACCCTTAAAGGGTTGCTAAGATTCACTACGTCCTGCAATTGGGTAACTGAAGGAAAATTGGTAGATGCCCGGTAAAACACCCGGATATTGGCATTGGGTGATATCTTTTTACGCCACATGGCATTAGGTAATATCGTAGTGAATGATTGATGAACAGATGTTGCGGTTGGAAAGATCCGCTCACTTTCCAGTTTCGCAGTCTGAAAATTCACACCAAAAGAAAGCTGCTCATCCCTGCTTTGATTCAGCCGGTAGCTTATGCCCGCATTATGGGTTGTGATGGTGTTATCAAAACGGTTTGAGAGTGCCGTGTCGAACATGGAATATTTTTGTCCATCATAAGAAAAGGTTTGCTGATCAGCTTTATTCTTTTGTACCGATGGCCTGTATTCAAATTGTAATTGCCCTTTTTTACCTATCGGTTCTGTATAAGAAATATTACCCCCAATGGTATGACCGTTGGTATTATTATCACTCAACCTGTTTTGCAAAGAATCGTTGGTAAATACACCCAGACTATCATAAAAACGGTACCTGGCATCAACGATATGCTCTCCATCATTCTTTGTGAATGTTGTATTGAAACCGAGGGATAATGACCTGCCTTTTTTTGCAAAAGCGTGACGGAACATGATATTGTTCCTGATATTGTAACCGCTTCTGTTTGATGAACTGTTGGCAGTTGAATTGCTGATAGAATCAGCAAGGCCTTTATAAGACTGGTAAGTAGAGTATGAAGTAGATTTATTATTCTGAAAACTAACACTCGGTATGATAAAAAGCGAATTGGAAGAATCGATCTTATATTCTAACCGCATGTTGATCCGGTGATTGGTATTCTTTGTAACTGAATTGCTTTTTTCTATGCTGAACTGGTTGCTGGGATTTCTAAAAGTTTCAGTATTGACAACGCTTTCGTTAGTATTAGTACTGTTATTGAAAAAATAACTACCAGCCAGTGTCAATTTTTTGCCGTACACATTGCTGAAATTGATACCGGCAGAATTTGTTTTACTTATACCACTTGCCTGGCCTACGTTAAAATCATTACCGCCACCAAAATTACCGCCTCCCGGGCCACCTCTTCCACCACCACGGCCACCACCACCAGCGCTGCTTGTTACACCCAACAGATCCTGTGATGCAAAATTTTGCTGGTTGATATTATTGAAATTACCTACTAAGGAGATGCGCCTGTTATTCTTAAAAAAGCTCACATTGCCCCCGGCTGTATAGCGTCCGTCTGTTCCGAATCCTGTATATATCCTTCCGAACTGGCCGTTCTTGATACCTGATTTTGTAACAATATTCACCGTTTTTACGGAGTTGCCATCATCAAAGCCGGTCAACTGGGCTTCATCACTCAGTTTATCAAATACCTGAATCTTATCAATAACGTCTGCCGGTAAATTTTTCAGGGCCGCTGTTGCATCATCACCAAAAAAGTCCTTACCATCTACGGTAACTTTTCTAACCTGTTCACCCATCGTTGTTACATTTCCCTGCTTGTCAATAACAATACCCGGTAATTTTTTGATCAGGTCTTCAGCGGTTGCATCGGGATTAACCTTAAACTGGCTGGCACTGAATTCTGTTGTATCTGATTTCTGTTTTACGGGTGCTGCCTTTGACACGATGGTAACTTCTCCCAGGTCGGTAGCAACTTTTGCAATAGTAAAACTAATGGGAGTGGCATTGCTGGCCTGTATATTAATACGCTGTTCTATAATTTCATATCCGCTGTAAGTGATCCTTAACACATACATACTGGCATTGAGGTTGCCTATTTCAAAATTACCTGATTGATCAGTTGTTACCTGCCTGACCTTGGTAGAATCCCTTTGGGAAGTTAATTTAATAGTTGCCCCTGTTATAGGAGATTTATCAGTTTTATCTGTCAGTTTACCTTTAAGCCTTATATCCTGGCTTTTTGCCGATATACAGGCTATGCTAAAAATCAATACTGCTAATACCTTTCTTAATCTCATAAATTTTCTTTTGTATGCTATTTAGACGACGGGCAGGCAAAAAACAGTTGCTAAAACCAGTTTTTCTGAACAAAAACAGTCATATCAGGTAGGTGTGGCATATATGCCGTATAAGCGGCAAGAGCCCGATATTTGCGGCAGGGTTTCTGTAAATAGATAAATTGCCTTTTTAGAATTAACTTGCATCCCTAAAAAATAAACAACGCAATATGGAATACAGCAAATTGGTATCAGTAACCGGCTTATCGGGTTTATTTGAACTATTATCTTCAAAAGCCGATGGTGGTGTAGTGAAATCACTGGAAGACAAAAGCACAAAATTTGTAAGTACAAGGGTTCATAATTTTTCTCATTTAGAAAGTATTGAAGTTTTTACAACAAAGGAAAATGTGAATTTGGTAGATGTATTTACTGCCATGGCAGCCAGTACAGAAAAATTGCCGGCAGATAGTGATGTCGCAGCAGTAAAAAAATATTTTGAAAAAGTGTATCCCGATATGGATTTCAGCAGGGTATATGCCAGTGATATGAAAAAGATGGTAAAGTGGTTTGGTATATTAACCGCTAACCATGTAGAGATCAAATTATCTGAGTTGCCTGAAGGCGATAACGCAACTCATGAAACGGTAAAGGCGAAACCATCCGCAACTAAAACAAGTGCAGTAAATAATGCCCCGGCCAGGAAGATAAATACACCGAGGAAGATGGCTTAATAAATTTCTGTCATTTCGACGTTAGGAGAAATCTATTTTACTTTTAATCAATTGTAAGGTTTGAATATTTCCAAAACCTTTTACTCCGTTTATATATTAACCAATTTCAATAAAACAGTCTTGTATATTGGAGTGACGAATGATTTGGCACAAAGGTTAATTGAACATTACCTGGAAAAAGACAACTCTCTTTCAAATGCTTTTACTTCAAACTATAATGTTATCTACTTAGTTTATTATGAGGACTATAATTATGTAAATGATGCGATTGCCAGGGAGAAAGAAATAAAAAAATGGCGAAGAGAGAAAAAAGATAGGCTAATAGATACTATGAATCCGCAAAGAGAATTTTTAAATAAAGAGTTACTTGGGGAATGGCCTCCAACAAATACATATCATAGGAAAGATTAAGAATAACATGACAGATTTCTCCTATCGTCGAAATGACAAGAACAAAAAAATAAAAATGAATTATTCCGCAGATATACAAAAACTCCCGCGCTATTTTGTTCCAAAAGATTTTACAGTTACCGACTGGGAAAGCCTGGAGCCTTTTTTTAAAGACTTATTGGAAAGAAATATTGACAGCAAAGAGAATTTGGAAAAATGGTTAAAGGACCAGAGCGAACTGGAAGCGCTTGTTAATGAAGATGGGTGCTGGCGCCAGATCAAAATGACCTGTGATACAGAAAACAAATCCATGGAAGCGGCTTTTAATTTCTTCTGTATGGAGATACAGCCAAAGATCCAGCCCTATGCAGATGCGTTGAATAAGAAACTTGTTAATCACCCGCTGGCCAAAGAGCTCGATGAAGAAAAATATTTTACCTACCTGCGCAACATGCTTCAGCGTATTGAATTGTTCAGGGAAGAAAATATTCCTATCCAGGCAGAGCTTTCTGTAATGCAGCAGCAGTTTGGTGTTATCTCTGCTGAAATGACCGTAACAGTTAATGGTGAAGAATATACTTTACAACAGGCTGCCAAATTTTTAGAGAACCCCGACAGGAGTTTAAGAGAAGAAGTGTACAGGAAAATAAACGACAGGAGGCTGGTTGATAAAGCGCCACTGAATACTTTGTACGATACCCTGGTGGAAAAAAGAAACCGGGAAGCAATAAATGCCAGCTTCGATAATTACCGCGACTACCGTTTTAAAGAACTGGGTCGTTTTGATTATACCAAGGAAGATTGTTATAAATTTCATGAAGCGGTAAAGCAACACGTGCTGCCATTGGTGAATATCATTTACCAAAAGAAAAAAGATAAGCTTGGGCTGGATACTTTACGCCCCTGGGATGTTGATGCAGAACCGGAAGGTATAAAACCGCTTCAGCCTTTTAAAACAAGTGAAGAGCTTATCGAAAAATCCATTGCCTGTTTTACAAAACTCCGTCCTTTCTTTGGCGACTGTCTTAAAAAAATGCAGGAGCTAAAACACCTTGACCTGGAAAGCAGGAAGGGTAAGGCTCCCGGTGGCTATAACTGTCCACTGGCAGAAAGTGGTGCCCCATTTATTTTTATGAATGCTGCCGGGCAAATGCATGATGTAACTACTATGCTGCATGAGGGTGGACATGCCGTTCATTCTTTCCTGGCACACCCTTTAGAACTTAGTGGCTTTAAAGAGTATCCTATGGAAATTGCAGAAGTTGCCAGCATGGCCATGGAACTGATGAGCATGGATGAATGGGAGACTTTCTTTACCAATAAGGAAGACCTCCAAAGAGCAAAAGAACATCAACTGGAAAGGGTGATCACCATTTTCCCCTGGATCGCTGTCATAGATAAATTTCAGCATTGGGTTTACGAGCACCCGGCACATACACATGAAGAACGCACTGCAACCTGGAATGAGATATTGAAAGAGTTCCAGGATGATGTGATCGATTACAGCGGGCTTGAAACTTACCGCAGCAATGCCTGGCAACGTCAGCTACATTTATTTGAAGTGCCCTTTTATTATATTGAGTATGGCATTGCACAACTGGGTGCCATTGGCATGTGGATGCAGTATAAAGAAAACAAACAACAGGCAATGGATAATTATTGTAAGGCACTTGCTTTGGGCGGAACTAAAACCCTTCCGCAATTATTTGAGACCGCAGGATTAAAATTTGATTTTAGCCCGGAGAGGATAAAAGCGCTGATGGAGTTTGTAAAAACAGAAATGAATCACTGATTATGGTGATTAAAAATGATTTCGCAGATTTTTGCGTACGTGAATAATGCTTCATTTCTAAAAATCTGCGAGATCAAAATCAATCATATTAATCTGCGATCTTATTTACACCCATCACATATTCCGCTGATGACAACATCAGTTTGCTTTTGCTTAAACCCTTTGGGCAACTTCACTTCAGGAATGGAGACATTATCCAGGCAAATTGTTTTATCACAAACATCGCAGATAAAATGTACATGATTATCATGATGATGGCCTGCTTCGCAATTGTCTTTACACAGGGCGTATAAAATAGAATTATCTATAGTAGGAATATTATGAATGATCCCTTTCTCCACAAAGGTCTGTAAAGTCCTGTAAACAGTGACCCTGTCAAATGATGCATCAGTACTTTTTTCAATATCGGCATGAGCCAATGCCCCCGGACTGTTCAAGAACAATTCCAGTATTTTCTTTCGTCCTTCTGTTACGCTGAGCTGGTTCTTCTTTAATATGTCTAATAATGCTTCCATGTAGTTTTTTATTAAAAAAATGTTCCTTGTCAATGCAGTTTAGAAAGTTGAGGGAAGTTTAGGAAAGTTGAGTTCGATTCCTAAACCAGCTAAACTTTCTAAACCAATTCTATAGCTTCGCTTTCAGTCACCAATCTACTCAATTGGGATCGCTGCTGAAGCCATTCATAAAACGTTTGGTGGTTATCTTTTCCTTCAGCAATCCTTTGATGTCTTTGAAAAGTTTTTGCATGTCGTCTTCATTCAGCCCGTCGTAAATACCTCTTACCCTCCGCTGGTTATCTACCAAAGCAAAGAACTGGGTGTGTATGAACTGGTCGGAAATGGTTTGATTTGAATCGGGTTTATTATTATCGATCAAATAACTCTGGCGGGCCATTTTGTAAAGGGATGCTTTATCTCCTGTAACAAAATTCCAGCTTGGGTTTTGACTTTTGACTTTTGACTTTTGATTTGTTGTATCGTATTCAATCTTAAAAGAGCCATCTTTATTTTCACTTAATATGCCATCGATCATCTTTGCTTCATAAGCTTTAAGTAAAGGAACCGAATCTGTTTCAGGCATACAGGTATGCGAAAGGATCAAAAAGTTTGGTTCATCCTTATACCTGTCAAACACCCTCCTCATATTGGCATTCATGATCGGGCAAATGCCTTTACAAGTGGTAAAAAAATATTCGGCCACATATACTTTTCCATCTACGTTATTTTGAGTGATCTTTTTTCCATCCTGGTTTGTAAAAGAAAAATCCTGTACATCTGCATTTATGACCGGCAGTAGTGATCTTGTCAGGTCTTCGTCCTTATAAACAAAATATAAAAAAGTCACGATCAACAGCACAAAGAAAGTTCCATAAAATAATAACCGCCTGCCCATAGTCAAATCATTTTTGCAAATTTACGCCCCTTTCGAATAAGAAACTGATTTTTTGCAACATTATTGCAAATATCTTATCTTTGTGCCCAATCTGAATATGAATATTAAAACCAATTGGGATGCCTTAGGGATTGCAACATCTGTTCTCTGTGCTATTCATTGTGCTTTATTGCCCGTGCTTATGAGCACACTCCCTGTTTTCGGCATAAACATCATTCACAATTCTTTTTTTGAATGGGGGATGATCACTCTGGCATTTGTAGTAGGTTCTTATTCCCTGTTTCATGGTTACATAAAACATCACCGTTCTCTTGTGCCGGTCTTAATTTTTAGTTTTGGATTTATTTTCCTGGTATTAAAACAGTTTTTTGTTCAATTCGAGATCCTTTTTTTGCTGATCGCTGTTACCTTGATCATCAGTGCCCATTTTTACAATTACCGGCTTTGTCACCGCAGTAAATGTTCTTCTCCACATCATAAGCATTAACGTTAATCCGTTAATCCGTATAAGATCATTTATATTTATGATTCAAACAAATTTTATGAGAAAAATTATTTCATCCTTTATAATTACAGTTTTATTTTTTACTGCTGCTGCACAATCAAAGCCTGCCCGTCCGTTAGGCGGGGATGAACAGGTTATCCGTACACTTCTTGAAGAACAACGCCAGGCATGGAACAATGGAGAAATTGAAAAATTTATGGCTACTTATTGGCACAGCGATTCATTGATGTTTATTGGCAAAAGCGGGATTACCTATGGCTGGCAAAATACCCTGAATAATTATAGGAATGGGTATCCCGATACAGCTACTATGGGGAAACTTACATTTGATATTCTTGGAGTGAAAAGATTATCGGTCATTTATTTTTATGTGGTGGGTAAATGGCATTTAACACGTAGCGTAGGTGATGTTCAAGGCCACTTTACATTACTGTTTAAGAAAGTAAAGAACAAATGGGTGATCGTGGCAGATCACAGTAGCTGATCAAAGTTTCCATTTACGTTTTAGGTGGAAGACCAGGAAGACAAAACTGATCGCCAGGAATGCATAATAAACATAATTCACCCACCCGGGTTTAGTTTCAAAAAAAGCATAGCCTTTATAAATGCCAATAAAGACATTTACCATCATCCATAGCAAAACAATGGAAACGGTTTGCAATATCCTTACCAGGAATTCTCTTGTTTCATCTTCTATACCCATAATGTCTCATCCCCTAAAATGGGGCTTTGAGTTCTATAAAATTAATAAAAGTAGTTGAGGCTTTTTTATTTTACCAATAGCTTTTTAAAAGCGATGCTGTCGCCGTTGAATACATTAAAGTCAACAAAGGCATCGATCCCGTTTACCCTTCCTTTTTCATTGTGCTGCCAAATGATCCATTTGCGTGTTATTCTTGGTTTATTTTTTACATAATAATGGGCAACCCATAAAGGATAGTCATCAAACTGCCCGTCTAAAAAATTTTCATAAAAATCAATATTGGTATAAATGATGGGTTTTACCTTATAGTGTTTTTCAACCATCCGCAACCAGTCTTTAGCTCTTTGCTGAATATCTGTTACCGATGCGCCATTTGCTGTTTCAATATCCAGTACCGGTGGCATATCTCCTTTTGATAATTTTACAGTTTCTATAAAATTCTCAGCCTGCGCTTTCCCGCTTTTACTGCTGACAAAAAAATGATAAGCCCCTTTGATCACGGAAGCCTGCTTTGCATTAAACCAGTTTTGACGAAAGCCGTTATCAACCCGGCCAAGTCCTTCGGTTGCTTTAATAAATGCAAAGCCGATCTTTACCTGCTGGTCCTGCATTGCTTTAACGGCCTTCCAGTCAATATTATGCTGATAGCGGCTTACGTCAATGCCATGTATTGAATAATTTACCGGGAGATCGATGCCAAAAGCAGGGTAACGTACAAATTTAGGGCGGGTTAAAAAATCATGTATGTAATAAATAGCTGTAGCAATTACCGCAAGCAGTAGTACAGGCATTAAAATGGTTTTGAAAATGCTTCTCTTTCTTTTTTTTGCCAAGGATTGAGCTCCGCAGGTTTAAAATGCAGTTGACTCACAAACGTAGCAATAAATACAATTATGCTGCTGGTAAAGTTTTCTTAAATGGATCTATTTCACCAGTTTTTTTACATATTTAAATTCTCCGGCGTTGATCCTTAAAAAATAGGCCCCTTTTGACAGGTATTGTGTGGGCACGTCAACATATTCGGCACCATTGATCAGGTTGATCTTTTTTGTGAAAATAAGTTGCCCAACAGCATTATATAAATTGATGTATGCAGGCCCTGTCATCTTACGCATATAAATGTACAAATGGTCCTTCACCGGGTTGGGAAACACCTGGACAATATTTTGTCCCGGCGTGGCATCGGGAACTTTAGCAGTTGTATTGTTTTTTGTAACAAGCCAATACTCCGTGTCTATCAATACCGTGTCGGCAATAAACCCGATGTTCCTCAAAAAAGTTTCACCGTTGGTTTTATTATCCACTACAATTGTTTTTTCCTGTGTTGCATTTTTAAATGTTAGCGCCACGGGCAATTCAAAAAAATCAACTGAAGGATGTGATGTGGTTTGGTTCATTTTTATATTTACATAGCTGCTGCCTATTTGCGTCCATTCTACTTTATAAGATGGATAACCCTGTCCTTTAAACCAATCTTTAAAAAATTCTGACAGGTTTTGTCCGCTTGCCTGCTCCAGGTGTCGTTGCAGGTCATCAGTATAGGCAAACCCATAAGCGATCTTGGGATCCTTCTGGTATTGGCGCAAGCCATTAAAGAATGCAGCATCACCCAATTTCCAACGTAACATATACAACAGGTAAGAACCTTTGTTATAACTGAGCCTGCCGGAAAATATCCTGCCCACATTGGTTGTATCATCAACCCATACCGAACCCCCGGGTTGTGAAGTTATATTGTTGACCACAGACCTTCTTGAGTTGATGATATTAGCAGGATATTTATTTTCCATATAAAAAGCAGCAAGAAAAGTGGCAAAGCCTTCATTGAGCCAGATATGTTCCCAGCTTCCACAGGTGATCTTATCACCAAACCACTGGTGGCCCAGTTCATGTGCGACCAGGCTCTCATTAATGGAAACAATAAATGTTGATGTCTGGTGCTCCATACCTCCACCCCAGCTAAACTGAACATGCCCGTATTTTTCTTTTATAAATGGATAATCGCCAAAATTGTTGTGAAACAATTGCAATGCATCCAAAACGTTTTGTGTGCCGCCCTGGAAAGAGGCCAGGCTTTCGGGATAACAATATGTCTGCATTGGCAAAGTAGTTGTTCCTAATAAAACACTGTTATTAAATACGCTGTAATTGGTAACTGCAAAACAAACCAGGTATGATGCAATGGGATAGCGATGCTTCCAGTAAGTAAGTTTTTTTGTGCCTCCAGCGATCAACGTTTCACTTTGCAATAAACCATTTGACGCGGCTTTATACTGAGGAGGTGCTGTAATAATAATATCTATGGAATCAGCTTTATCATCCAGTCCGTTTTTGCATGGCCACCAGTCGCGACTGCCATATGGTTCGCTAAGACTCCACATTACCGGCGTTCCCGCATGCGTAGTAGTTTCAAAAGAACCAAAGCCATTATTAGGTGGTACTCCTCTATAAAAAATAGAAACAGAATCCAGGACGCCTGCATTAATGGTTGCCGGAAAATCCATTGAGAGCGTATTATTGATGTGCTGTTTGATAAGTATCGTATTGCGCTGTTTAACGCTGTCAACTACCAGGGGATTCATCAGGTCTATCTGGATATTATTGGTGGCAGAAGTGATGATAAAATAAACTGTGACTTTTCCGGTAATATACCTTACTGCCGGGTTTACTTCCCATTCGCCCCGGTAATATTTTACATCATAATTATTACTGGCAGATGTGAGCCCCGAAGCCCCTCCGCTTATTAACCGTTGATATGCAGCCTGTTCGGCTTCTGCAATGTCATTTACCTGTTTGCAAAATGCTGTAGGAGGTTGGGCAGAGAGTTGTAAGCCACTCAGTATAAAAAGAACCAGGAGAATACGCATGATTAATAATTTAATGTCGCCGAAAAGATACTTATTAAAGTTAAACTTCTTAAAATTTTGTCAAAGGGCAATAATGTTCACAACATGCCGTTTTAATTTTGCCCGTATTTAATTCGTACCCATTTGAAAATTTAATTAAGTATGATCAAACCAAATTATTGGTCTTTTATTGTATCCAAACCAGTTTGGATACTTTTTTTTTCTTTAATGCTGTGTGGTCTTACAAAGGCAAACCCCTGGTTAGATACTTCCAGGAAAAAGCTTTTAGCTGCTGTTTCTAAAAATGAAAATGCACTTATACTGGAACCTAATATTATTTTCCCTGATATATTGACAGGCAACGAAGAAGAAGCGCTGCTTTATATTGAGAAGTTCTCCGTGAACAGGAGGGCGTATATCATCCGTACGTATGATCGCAGTAAAAAATATTTTCCCAAAGTAAGTGCTATTTTAAAAAAATATGATCTGCCCCATGAGTTGAAAGTTTTGCTGGCACTGGAGAGTGCCTTTAATGGCAATGCTGTATCAAAGGCCGGGGCTGTTGGTTATTGGCAGATCATGGATGAAGTGGCCAGGGAATATGGATTGAAATATGTACCCAAACAGAGTGCTGTACACAGTGCCCTGCGGGTTGGAAAAAAGGCAGTATTAAAAAAAGGAGAAGTTAAGGGATCAAAAAAAGTTACCAAAAAAGCTGCCCCGACAAGAGACGACAGAAAGAATTTCAATAAATCAACTTATGCTGCTGCCCGTTATTTGAAAGACCGCAGCCGCAACCTGAATAACGACCTGCTGCTGATGGTGGCCAGTTATAATTGTGGCGTAGGCAATGTTTGGGATGCCATGAAAAAGACCGGTAAGGTTGAACCTGATTTTTGGGATATCAAAGATTACCTGCCTGCCGAGACCCAGGCTTATGTAATGAATTTTATTACATTGAATGTGATCTTTCATAATTACGAGAAGTTTACCGACAACACGCTTTTGTTTACGCCAACAAAAGTTAAGCTTGACCATATGGAAGAAAATATGACAGAAGAATTGTCATCAAATAAGTAAACATATAAACTATTGCATATAAAAAACCGGCACAATGATGCTGGTTTTTTATTTTAAAGAATAAAACAAAGCTCCGGGATATGATCTATGTTAAAAAGGGGAACATACAAAACATAGCCCTCAACAAGTAGCCACAATCGGCTTACCTTTGCTTATGCCCCAATTCAATTGGAACGATAGTACAAACTTATTAAGCAAACTTACTTTGCGGCGGTTTATTAATGGGAGTAAAGTGCTCAGTAGTTTTTACATCAGCCGCTTATTGAACAGACCGGTACAATGGGGCTACCCGGTTTCTGTTTCTTTTGAACCTACCACGAGTTGTAACCTCCGCTGCCCGGAATGCCCAAGCGGTCTAAGGCAATTTTCACGGCCAACCGGTATGCTTCAAAATGATTTTTTTAAAAGAACCATTGATGACATTCACAAAGAGTTGCTGTACCTCATTTTTTACTTCCAGGGAGAGCCATACCTGAACCCTGAATTTTTAGACATGGTAAAATATGCCAGTGACAAAAAAATATATACAGCCACATCAACCAACGCCCATTACTTAACCGATGAAGTTGCAAAAAGAACAGTGGAGAGCGGGTTGGACCGCCTCATCATTTCTATAGACGGCACCACACAGGATGTTTACCAACAATACCGGGTGGGCGGCAACCTGGAAAAAGTTTTAACCGGTGCAAAAAATATCATGAAATGGAAAAAAGAACTGAAAAGCAAAACACCATTTGTTTTCTTCCAGTTTTTGGTTGTTAAGCCTAATGAACACCAGGTAGAAGATATTAAGCGGCTGGCAAAGGAAGTGGGTGTTGATGAAGTTCGTTTTAAAACAGCTCAGGTGTATGAATATAAAACCGACCCGAACAACCTGATACCAACCATTGATAAATACAGCCGATATAAAAAAAATGCCGACGGATCTTATTCAGCAAAGAACAAATTGGCCAACCGCTGCTGGAAGCTTCAGCATGCCAATGTGATCACCTGGGACGGGCTGGTAGTACCCTGTTGTTTTGATAAAGATGCCACACACCAGCTGGGAAATTTAAAGACCCAGTCATTTAAAGAAATCTGGCACAATAATAACTATAAACAATTCAGGAGCAACCTGGTGAAAAGCAGGAAGAATATTGATATTTGCGCCAATTGCAGTGAAGGGGTTTCTGTTTGGAAGGAGTAAATAGCTGCTCTATTATTTCAAATATATTTACTTTTTATGAATATTACTTTTAATAACCGACTGAGGCAGCTTATACTCCTGCTCATTATCATTTTTTTGATCGGGCTTTTTATAGTGCAGCTTACTTCATTTTTACCGGGCTTACTGGGTGGCATCACTTTATACATCCTCAGCCGCTCATTATACTACCGGCTCATTTTTAAACGGAAATGGAAAAAAGGCTGGACGGCTTTATTGATCATCCTGGGTTATATATTGATTATTTCTTTACCCATATATTTATGTATAACCCTGGTTTCTCCAAAAGTGTCGGCCCTGCTTGAGAATCCTGACCAGATCATGAATAGCCTGAATATTGTTTCAGTAAAAGTGAAAGAAGCTACGGGTATTCAATTGATCAGTGCACAAAACACCTCTACCATTACCCAAAAGATATCTGTTTTTATACCACAGTTTCTTAACAGTACCCTTAATGTCTTAAGTAACCTTATTATTATGTTCTTCCTGTTATATTATTTATTATACTACGGAAGAGAGATAGAAAAATACCTGAACCACATTATTCCTTTTGAGCAAAAAAATGTAGATAAGCTGGCAAAGGAAACAAAAATGATGGTGAAGGCAAATGCTTTGGGAATACCGGTTATTTGCATTGCGCAGGGAGCAGTAGCCGCTTTGGGTTACTGGATATTTGGTGTGGAGGATTGGGGTATGTGGGGTTTTGTAACAGGGGTATTTGCCTTCTTTCCTATTGTTGGAACGATGATCGTGTGGGTTCCTTTAGTATTATTTATGTTTGCCTCCGGTCAAAACTGGGAAGCCTGGGGGCTCACGTTCTATAGTTTTATAGTAACAGGTAATGTAGATTATATCACCAGGCTGGGGCTTTTAAAAAGATTAGGAAACGTTAGCCCTGTATTAACAGTAATAGGCGTAATTGTTGGTTTAAACCTATTTGGTTTTATCGGGCTCATATTCGGTCCCTTGCTCGTAAGTTATTTTGTAATTTTGGTTAAGATATATATGAATGAGTTTACTCCGCTCGACCAGGAGGTGTAATTGATCACGATATTAAAAAAAGTAACTTGGGCTTAGAAAAAGACATCAGCCAGTCTTCGTTTCGTAACGATTTTCAAAAAGGCATCATCAACCTCATTTATACCTACAACTGGATGAATGAGAAAATGAAATCTGTATTTGACAAAGAAGATATCACCGGGCAGCAATATAATATTCTCAGGATATTAAGAGGGGCAGGCAAACCCATCTCCACGCTGCAGATCCGTGAGCGTATGCTGGATAAGATGAGCGATACCAGCCGCATCGTTGACCGGCTTGTTTTAAAAGGCCTCGCCCAAAAAACCACCTGCAAAAATGATAAGCGACTGGTTGATGTGAGTATTGCGATCAAGGGAAAAAAATTATTAGAAAAAATAGACCGCTATGAAAAAGATATGGATGCCATTTTGGGCAACCTTACAGATGCCGAAGCAAAAACATTAAATAAATTATTAGATAAGATCCGGCAGTCGGATTGATCAAAAGACCATGCAGAAAAAATTCCTTTTT
>JBDSGK010000156.1:0-9145 GCA_039919015.1 Ferruginibacter sp. | reverse complement strand
GCTGAAATAAAAAAACATATTCCTGAATTCTCGATCAGTTATAAACCCGATTACCGCCAACCTATTGCCGATAGCTGGCCACAAAGTATTGATGATAGTGTTGCTAGAAAAGACTGGGGCTGGAACGAAGAATTTGCGCTGGGTAGTATGACGAAGGATATGTTTGATAACCTGTAGCGGAGACACTGACCAGGGAAAAGGCCATTTTTTTATTATCATTCTTACTCATACCACAAACGTATTTATAGGCACTGCTGGCCTCACAGTAAATAATGTCGGCAAAGTGTATAAATACTATCTTGTCTGCCATGGCAATGCCGATCTTATTTTCATTGTCTTTTGAATGAAGATTCAGTAATTTCTCCAGTTTCTGTAATGGATCCGCCATATTTTGATTTCTCACGATATCGTCTTTTATTTTTTTCCAATCTTCCTGACTACACTATCAGGGCCAACGGGTTTCAATAAATAATTGACTGCGCTGAGCTGGAAGGCTTCAACAGCATAATCATCGTGTGCGTTTACAAACACCATAAGAAGTCTGGATTGGTAAAACTGCGGACCAGATCAACAGATCAGGTTTAACCAACTACCAGGTAAAGTGGGATTAAAAAACCTGAAAAACTCAATAAAATCTGACTACATTTAGACTTAGGAAACAGAAAATAAACGAAAAATCGAAACAGCTCTTTAAAAAATGTTTGACAACCCTGACGGAAAAAGCGAATCGTACTTTACTCCACAAGGATAACAGAAAATTTCTGTCAACACAAAAGTTGTAGGCAAATATCGTTTAGGTTTTTTAAAGTGGGAATAACCCCAAGTATATGCTATTTCGGTATTATAAGATTACTGCTTTGCTAATTATAAACTTATTAATTTCAATTTTTTAGTATGAAAAGGAAAAAAAATAACAATCATGTAAACGAATGGGTAGAAAAAAACTGGCTGGGGGAAATGCGACAAATACTGACCTCATCGAATCGAGTTGATAAAATGATACAGGAGAGGATTGCAGAGCATACTCATAGTTGTTCACTTGTAATGGACAATGTTCAGATTAATACTCTTTTTATGCTACTGGACGCCAGGAATATGGAATACCTGTTTGTGTCCCGCTCAACCCAAACGGTTTTGGGCTTTAACAGAGACGAAATAATAAAAAATGGTTTTCAGTGGCTTTTTACTCTACTATCTCCAGTTGAGCTTACTTATAAAAAAACCGTAGTAGAAGATATTTTTAACTTTTTGAAAACTTTGAGCAGAGAAAAAATAATGAACTCAACTGTAAAGTATGATATTGTTTGCCACAGAAAAGACGGGAAAAAAGTACATCTACTTGAAGAACTTATGTTCCCGGAAGTGAATGAACATGGAGACCCTGTTTTGATATCCTGTTTTTTACACGATATTTCCGACTACGTCGACCCAGAAAAAAGACAGTGTCATATTTACCTGAACAGTCATGAAGGTTCAGAGATGATATTCTCAAAAAATTACTGTGTTACCGAAAAGAAAAGAGGTCCGCTAAGCCACCGTGAGTTACAGGTTCTGGAACACTTTTCTAACGGTTTAACAACTACAGAAGTAGCAAAAAACTTATTTATAACTCTAAATACAGTAAAGACACATCGCAAAAATATACTTTCAAAACTAGATGTTCACAATACTTCAGAGGCAGTAAAATTTTGTATCAAAAACAAATGGATTGCATAAAAATCACCCTATGGGGTGAAAGAGGTGTGGCAGAAATATTGGATATTGGGTTCAGTAATTCCAATGAATTTAATTAGTAAAACCATTTACCCACCAAAAACAATTGTTATGAAAGTCCTTTTAAATTTAATGGTTATTTCACACCGGGTTATTCATTTAACCCTGATATTGCTGTTAACCGTTTCCGTCAATCTGTACAGCCAAACATTTGCCTGGGCAAAGCAATATAATTATGCCAATGGCCCTTTTGTAGGCAAGTATGGCAGCGTTGATGCAGCAGGTAATTACTATGCTTCAGGAAAGGATTTTATCACTAAGCATTCCCCAACAGGTACTCTTGTCTGGGTAAAACAATTTACTAATTTCACTTCCCTTAATAGTAGTAACCAGATATATGCTATTGCAGTGGATGCTGCAGGCAATGTTTTTATAACAGGTAGCTTTGTGGGAACCTATGATTTTGACCCAGGCCCCGGTGTAAATAATCTTGCATCTTCCGGATATTCTGATGGATTTGTTGAAAAACTTGATGCCAACGGCAACTTTGTTTGGGCAGGTGCAGTTGGTGGCCCAGGTATGGATAACTTCCAGTCGCTTTGCCTGGATGGATCGGGGAATATATGCCTAACTGGAAAGTATGGTTATATGGGAGCTAATACATCTTATGCTGATTTTGATCCCGGCGTGGGCCAATACCTCATCACTTCAAATGGCCACTATGATAAATTCATTGAAAAGCTTGATGGCAACGGTAATTTCTTATGGGCTAATTCCTTCGGTGGTCCACAGGCAGATGCTGGAGGCCAGATTGCTGCCGATGCCAATAATGATATATTTTTAATTGGTAGTCTTAATGGTACTACCGTTCTCGACAAATTTGACCCTAACGGTAATACCATTTGGTCAAAACAATTATTCGCTACTACCGGGCCTTCAATCGTAGATATCAGCATTGATAACTTGGGGAATCTATTATCTACCGGAACTTTTTCAGGAACATACGATTTTGATCCGGGGGCCGGGGTATTTAATCTCACTGGTCCGGATACGCAGGATTTTTTTATCTGGAAACTGGATAACGCAGGGAGCTTTATATGGGCTAAAAGAGTGGTTGGCGGAGCTACTAATGCCAGTAGCAGTATTGCAACAGATGGAAGCGGTAATGTTTACACTACAGGTTTCTATTCCGGTACAGGCAATCATGATTTTGATCCGGGTCCCGGTACTTTCAATTTTAGCGGATCAGGTATGTTCATTCAAAAATTAAATGCATCTGGAAATTTTGCCTGGGCAGTATCAATAGCAGGATCAGGAACTGCGATGGCATTTGGCCAGAGCATCCAGGTAAATGGGAATGGGGATGTTTATAGTTCCATTAAATTCAGCGGCTCTGTTGATTTCGACCCATCCAAAACAAAATTCACATTGAATGCAACTAATGGTCCTTTTGTTGTTCATAAAATGACGCAGACGGGTGGCGGGGCTTTTGCTCAACCGGTAGAGATTTCATTTGAAACACAATCCCCTCAGGATAATGCAGTATATCCAAATCCCAATACCGGCAGCTTTTATATTGATGTGCCTGCCATTGGCGAAAATGCTATACTTACGATTTATGATATGACGGGAAATGTGGTGCAACAAAAAATATTTAATGGAAATATTGAAAAGAGAATGAGAATTGATTTGGATGTAAAATTAAAAGGGGTACATATGGTTGAAGTTAAAGGAAAGGAAAGATCACTTAATTATAAAGTAACCATTTTATGATTAAAACATGTTATGAGTTTTTTAGTGCAGAATGGGGTAAAATATGCATCGTTTGTATCAGATCAACTTATGCTCATAAGCATACTTAACCAAACCAATAACACTGGAAGTAGTTGTTTTCCGAAAAATATTTTTTCTGTGCGTTTCAATAGTGCGTTCGCTGAGGAATAATTTTTCGGCGATCTGTTTATTACTCAATTCTTTTTCTATCAGCTGAATGATCTCGATCTCACGGTTCGTTAAACGGGCTTCTTCATTTTCTTTTTTCATTTCGCTGGCCTTGCTCATTTCATGTAACACTTCTTCGCTGAAATAGATACCACCAGCGGATATCTTTTCCAATGCTTTTACCAGTTCCTGTTTACCAATGTTCTTTAAAACATAACCCGAAATATCAGCATCGTCGATCATCTGGTTAACCAGGTCGCCCTGGCCACTCATCGAAAGCGCCAGTATTTTAATTTCGGGAAATTGCTGGTGAACAGCTTTTGACAGCTCTGCGCCATTCATGCCGGGCATCATCACATCCGTTAACAGAATATCTATTGATCGTTTTTCGATGAGGGAGATCATTTCCAAAGGCTGGGTACATTCTATTACTACTTCAAACTGGTCGTGCCCATGCAACAGCGATTTTAGACCATCTATTACGATCTGGTGGTCATCTACAATACCTAATTTGATGTTTTTATTTTTCATGGGTTTCCTGCTGCCTGGCCGTAAACGAATGTAAGTTAAGTTTTAATATGCAATTGGTACATGTATCGCAACAAGTGTGCCCTTTCCCGGCGAACTGTCAAAATCAACAGTGCCTTTTAAAAATGCGATCCTCGAACTGATATTCTTTAAGCCTATTCCTTCAAATTTTTGTTTGTCATTTGTATCAAAGCCCTGGCCGTTATCCTCCACGGTAGCCGATATGCCATCAGCATCTTTGATCAAAGATATATCCAGGTTATTTGCTCCTGAATGTTTGATCACATTATTCACACATTCCTGGATCACCCGGTACAATACGGTTTCGGTATTGCTATCCAGCCTCTCCTGTAGCCCTTCGGAATGAAGGTTTATTTTTATTACGCGGGTATCGATCTTATCCAGGAATTCTTTAACAGCACTGGCAAGCCCACTTTTTAATAGTGCATTGGGCATCATCTGGTGGCTCACACTCCTGATCTCTTTGCAGCTTTCATCTACCAACGCTATCAGGTTTTCAAAACTCATTTTCTGGTTATCATCCCTGAACGGTATCTCATTTTCGATGGCTGATAAATTCATTTTTGCGGCACTCATCATTTGACCCACGCCATCATGCAGGTCGGCAGCAATGCGTTTGCGTTCATTTTCTTCGGCAATGATGATGGCTTTGGTGGCAAGGTCCTGCTGCTTCATAACTTCTTCCTGAAGGGTTATCTTATGCTGCAGCTGCCGTTTCCTGTAAAAATTAAGCCCGGCTAAAATGAGCAAGGCTAAACAAAGGCCAAGTCCCCAAAGCAAGTAGTTCTTTTTGGTGATCTCAGCTTTTTGTAATTTCAATTCCTGTTCTTTTTTTTCGTTCTGGTATTTTGCATTCAGCTGCTCTATCTGTTTGAGTTTATCGCCTGCAAAGATCGAATCTTTTAAAATGGAATGCCTTTTATAAAAAATGAGGGACAAGGCATGGTTACCTTCCTTTTCATAAATAAAGGCCAGTTCCTTATAATTTGATAACAGCAGTTCGGCATAATGCATTTTAGCTGCGATCTCATTACTGGAAGTGTATTGTTCTATAGCTGCAGCGTATTTCCCTTCTTCCTTATACATGTAGCCAAGGTCACTGTAACTGAGTGCAATGGCAAAGCTGTCTTTTAGTTTTTTACGCAGTTCAAGCGATCTTACTAAAAAATTTTTTGCTTCTTTAAAATTCTTTTGCAGCGTATAAACCCCACCCAAAAAATTGTAGCTGTAAGCACGGCCTATATCGTCGTTCATTTTTTCACGTATGGCCAGTGAGCTGTTATACCTTTTAATGGCTTCGGCATAGTCTTCTTTATATTCAAAGACCACCCCGGATTCATTAAGGATGGTAGCCATACCATTTTCATCATTCAAATTCTTATAAATGGAATATGCCTCATCATACATTTGTAAAGCCCGCTTAAGATCCCGTGTTTTTCGGTACAATTTACCAAGTTCATTTAATACCCCTGCTCTGCCGGCCAGGTCATGTTTAGCCTGTAAATGGTCGAGGGCCTTATAATAATACACTGCTGCACTATCGTAAGCACCTCTGAAATACATGGAGAGGCCGGTTAATTTATTCAATTCCCCAAGGGAACCATAGTCCTTAATTTTTTGGGCCAGTGCGGCGCCCGTAACGGAAACAATTTGTGATTCTTCGAAGTCTTTGGTCAATAATTCCCTGGCAAGTACTTTATAGGCATTTAGCTTCCTGGTATTATCCGGGTTGAATTTTATGACGAACTGGAGGCTGTCAATATTTGCCTGCTGTGCATAGGTATATAGCTGCGTTATTGTAAACGTTGTAAGCAGTAAAACTTTTTTGAATGAGAACATAGAAAGTTATTAAGCTATACCAATAATATCTTTCATATTGAATATTCCTTTTTTATTATAAATATATTCGGCTGCAAGCACAGCACCCAGGGCAAATCCCTGGCGGCTATGGGCGGTATGGATGATCTCGATATCATCCACAGCCGAACTGTATTTGATGCTGTGGGTACCGGGTGCCGGATCTTCACGTATGCTGATGATGGAAAGATCCTCCTCATTTTGTGATCTATCATTCACCCATTTCTTTTTCCTGGGTACTTCTGCCAGTATCTGTTCAGCTAAAGTAATAGCCGTTCCGCTTGGGGCATCTTTTTTCTGGGTGTGATGTATCTCTTCCATGGTTATTTTGTAATCCTGATGACCTTTCATCAGCTGCGCCAGTTTTTTATTTACTTCAAAAAATATATTTACACCTACGCTGAAGTTACTGGCATATAAGAAACTGCCGTCCTTTTCTTTGCAGTAATTTTCTACTTCAGCCAGGCTTTCAATCCAGCCCGTACTGCCGCTTACTATTGGAATACCTGCCTCCATACATTTCAGGATATTTTCTTTTGCACTCTGCGGCCCTGTAAATTCAATGGCTACATCGCATTGCTGCAGATGCTCTTTGGTGAAACTGGCCATGCTGTCAATATCAATCTTCAGATCAGCCGTATGGCCCCTCTGCAATGCAATTCCTTCAATGGTCTTACCCATTTTGCCATAGCCGATTAATGCAATTTTCATTGTTTGTATTAAAAATATAAGAAATGACTGTTAAAAAATGAAGGTAATTATTTTGCGTGATTTTTTCCGATGTTAAGCACAATACTTATCCCATTCGTATTGGCAAGCGGGCTGTAGCCGGGCCTGATCTGCAAACTCAGGTCATCACTCACATCAAATGTTTTGAGATGGGCATCAACTGTTGCGTCAACCACATTCAATCCCCAAAAAAGTATAAAGAACAGAACAGAATAATCAACATTTTGTCTTACCTGGTTCCTGAATGTTTTGATGCGTTCAGGCTGATCTTTTATGGTATAATAGGGTTGGGGAATGAGCGAATCATTGGCCGGGTTAAGATCAATTGCATTCAGGTAAGCATTTTTGGCTTCGTTATACTGCCTTACGTTGTGAAAGAAAATATAGGTTGTAACACCAAGGGCAGCATACACTATCGGTATCTTCCAGTATTTTTTGTTGGTTGCCTGTCCCCAGCCTGGTAAAATGGCCGAGCGGTATGTGGCCCTGCGTGGACTATAAGGCATTGTAGTATCCGTTCTTGAGAATATACCGGTACCAAGTTTTTTGCTTTTCGCAGGACGCTTTGTGCTGCTGATCCTAAGCGTATCATTTTGCGCAAAAATATCAGTGCATACAAAAAGCAAACTGGTAAAAAGGAAAATGGTAAAAGCTTTACGCATTAAGATACATTGATATTAAATTTATCCAGCAGTGCATTCAGTTCCTCTATAGAGTAGTATTCAAATAATATACTGCCATTACCTTTTTTGCCGTGTTTCATTCTCACCCGGGTATTAAAGCTCGACGCTAAATTATCTTCAATCTTTTTAAAATTCGACGGCAGGCTTTCTTTTACACCAACTTTAACAGCCGATGTGTACAGTTTTCTAACCAGTGCTTCTGTCTGCCTTACTGATAAGCCATCCTTTTTTATTTCGTTGAAAATGTACAATTGTTTATCAACCACATCAACATTGATCAATGCCCGTGCATGGCCCATCGTGATAACAGCAGTACGAACAGCCACTTGTATATCGGGTGGTAATTTCAACAGGCGGATATAATTGGCTACCGTACTTCTTTCCTTGCCCATTCTTTCTGCCACCTGTTCCTGTGTATATTCCAGTTCATCCATCAGGCGCTTATAACTCAAAGAGATCTCAATTGCATTCAGGTCTTTTCTTTGTAAGTTCTCCAAAAGTGATAACTCCAGTAACTGGGTATCATTTGCCTGCCTTACATAAACCGGTACGTCTTTTATCCCTGCGATCTTTGCAGCCCTGAAACGCCGTTCACCGGCGATCAGCCTGTATTTGCCATTGGGTAATTTGGTTACGGTAAGCGGCTGGATAATATCATGCATTTTAATAGAACCTGCCAGTTCATTCAGGTCCGTTTCATCAAAATCATGCCTGGGTTGTTTTGGATTTACTTCTATCTGGTCTAATGCAACACGCATGGATGTTGAAGCCTGTTCTGCAACTTCGGGTTTTAAATTTCCGGCAGTGTTCTTCAGGTCAGCATCAATATTTTGTAATAAACTCCTGATCCCTTTTCCTAAGGCGTCTTTTTTATTTGGTTGAGACATGTGTGTTTAGCTTTTAGCTGTTAGCCTTTAGCTGTTAGCAAAAGCCCCGGGCTAATAGCTAACTGCTAAAGGCTAACAGCTTATTGTAAAATTCTATCTGCTTCTTTGATCTTGGTCATATTGTTCTTCTGCAGGATCTCTTTGGCAAGGTTTAAATAATTGATCGCACCCTTGCTATCAGCATCATACAATATAACTGGCTTTCCAAAACTTGGTGCTTCACTCAGCCTGGTATTGCGGTGTATGATGCTGTTAAAAACAATATCTTCAAAATGGCGACGGACCTCACTCACCACCTGGTTACAAAGTCGAAGCCGGCCATCATACATGGTCATTAAGATACCTTCGATCTTCAATTCGGTATTCAACCTGTTTTGAACAATTTTAATGGTATTCAATAATTTGCCCAATCCTTCCAGTGCAAAAAATTCGGTTTGTACCGGTACTACCACGCTGTCGGCGGCAGTTAAAGCATTCACGGTTATTAAACCCAGTGACGGAGAGCAGTCAATGATGATAAAATCATAATCATTCCTGATGGGTTCCAATATCTTTTTCAGTACCATTTCGCGGTTAGGGTAGTTGATCATTTCAATTTCGGCACCCACCAGGTCAATATGCGATGGCAAGACATCCAGGTACGGAATATCCGATTTTAAGATCATGTCTTTGGCTGCCGCTTCATTTACCATGCAGTCGTACAAACTTTGGGTAATATTGTGAAGATCGAAACCCGTACCCGTGGTACTATTGGCCTGTGGATCTGCATCTACCAGCAATGTTTTA
>JBDSGK010000155.1:0-16806 GCA_039919015.1 Ferruginibacter sp. | reverse complement strand
CGGATTTCGCCAGCGTATGCAAACAGCAAATGGCCGCAAGGTATTAGCAAGCCGCAGGAAAAAAGGACGTCACAGTCTGACTGTTTCCAGCGAACACGGTGATAAAAAATAAGATCGCCTGATTTCCATATTGAAAATCCGGTTTAAATAATTCAGTCCTCCGATTTATCGGGGGACTTTTTTACTTGTACCATTTAGCCCATTGGGTAATTAAAAATTAATGCCTGCTGTATTATGAGCGATGTAGTAATTTTAGAGAATTGCAGCCTAAACAACGATATACATTTAAAAAAGAGGAAAAGCTTAAAAGCCGGAAAGCAATTGAACAATTGTTTAAGGAAGGCAGGTCGTTTTCCAATTTTCCTTTTAGGGTATTGTGGAAGTTTAATGATGCTTCACTTGCTCCGCTGCAATCCGGCTTCGCCGTCAGCAGTAAACATTTTAAAAACGCAGTTGACAGGAACCGTATCAAAAGATTAATGAGAGAGGCATACCGGTTACAAAAAAGCAGTTTGCAGGAACAGGCCACACAACAGCAAAAACACCTGGCTGTGTTCTTTATTTATGTAGGAAATGAATTGCCTGAGTATCCCTTTATTTTTGAAAAAATGGGGCATGTTGTAACCAGGCTCTTTAAAATTACAGATGAAAACAATTAAACAGATACTTAGTTTTCCTTTTATCGCTTTAATAAAGCTTTACCAATGGATCATCTCTCCCTTGCTGAAACCCAGTTGCAGATACACACCTACCTGTTCACAATATGCTCTTGAAGCATTCAAAAAACACGGTCCGATCAAAGGGCTTTGGTTAACTGTTAAGCGGATCAGCAAATGTCATCCGTGGGGGGGGCATGGATATGATCCCGTACCCTGATCAATAACCGTATTCGTAGTTTTTTTTTATTACTTCTCCTTTTGGATCATCAGCATATCTAATAGTTGCTTTTTTAAGTAATCCCTTTTTATCATATTCATAAGTAGTGTTAAAAAAATACTCCCCTTTATTTTTTGTAGCGATCACTTTGCCTGCGCTGTTATACCTGTATTCCCTGGAGAACTTTACAGCGTCTTTTTTTGTTACAGCAAATATTTTCGTTAGTTGTCCTTTGCTATTGTACATATACTTGTGTATTGAACCATCAGGGATACTATGTGTTAGTTGTGATCCTTTTTTATCAAATACATCGGTAGTGGAGAAACCATACTGGATATCATTTTCTACAGCAATAAAACTGCCATCGGGGCTATACGTAAACACGGTTTTATTTGTTTGCGTACCATCGTTCGAAAACCGGGTAATGCTTGCAGGGCGCTGTCTTGCATCATATTCTATACGCTTATACCAATTGCGTATCCCTTCAAAATACAGAGCTGTATCATTTCCATTGGCATCATAAAAATATTCAGTTTTTGATTTTTTGGTTTCGTGGTCATCCTCTTCAACAGTTTCGACAATGATCTTTTTAATTTTTAATTTTTTGATCCCGGCCCCCGTCAATTCCTGTGCAATTATTGTATTGCTCAAAAAGATCGATCCGCAGATCAGTATGAATAGTTTTTGCATAAAAATGATTTAGGGACAAAATAACCTAAAAATAAAAAAAACTGCAATAAATTTATTGCAGTTAAGTCTATATTGATTTTATGAACAGGAGATCAGAACCGTTCTGCCACTTTACTCCAGTTAACCACGTTCCAGAATGCAGCCAGGTAATCAGCCCGGCGGTTTTGATAATTCAGGTAATAAGCATGCTCCCAAACATCACAACCCAAAAGAGGTGTTCCTTTTACTTCTGCAACATCCATTAAGGGATTATCCTGGTTTGGAGTTGAAGAAACTTCCAGCTTGCCATCTTTAACGATCAGCCATGCCCAGCCACTTCCAAATCTTGTCATGCCTGCATTGGCAAATTTTTCTTTAAATGCGTCAAATGAGCCGAAAGCTGCGTTGATGGCATCTGCCAATTTTCCCGTTGGTTGTCCTCCACCCGTCCCGCCTGAGGCGGGAGAAGCTAAGCTCTCCCAAAAGAAACTATGGTTCCAATGTCCGCCACCATTGTTGCGTACTGCGGGGTTTATACTGCCCGCTGCTGCCACCAGTTCTTCAATAGTTTTATTTTCATTATCAGTTCCGGCAATGGCTTTGTTTAAATTATCTACATAAGCCTGGTGGTGTTTGCCGTGGTGTATTTCCATTGTTTTTTTGTCGATATGTGGCTCCAATGCATCATGTGCGTATGGTAAAGCCGGGAGTGTAAATGCCATAATGGTTTGTTTTATTTTTTAAGAAATTATTGTGAATGATAGACTACAAATTTACGTTATCTATTTTCTTATTCTTTTCAAAATGCGTCAAATACTATTCCTTTTTTTTACGTTTTCGGGAATTTGTACAGGTTTTGATCAAAAACTGTTACAGACCATGGATTCGGTTGGGCTGACAGAAAAACCATTTGTACGCCTGTTTCCTAACCCGGCTAAAAATAAAGTAGAAATTGAATTAAAAGGATTTTATCCGGGTTATATAACGGTACAACTTTTAGATAATAATGGTAAAATGCGAAGAGCCGATAAGCCGCTTGTTTTTACAGGAAATGAGATCATCGTATTCATGTTTTCGGAAAAACCCGGCCTCTATTTTATATGGCTGAAACCCGGCAATAAAAAATTGAGAACCAAACTGGTCATTCAATGATCATCTCCTTGCCTTAAAAAAATCTTTTATCAGCCCGGCACATGCGTCTTTTAAAATACCGCCCAGCAATGTGGTTTTAGGATGGAACGGATTGGTATTGCCGCAACATCTTCTATAACCATTCTTTTCATCAGAGGCACCATAAACGATCTTGCCAATTTTACTCCAGTACAATGCCCCGCTGCACATGAGGCAGGGTTCAATCGTAACATATAAAGTTGCTTCGGGTAAATATTTGCTGCTTAAAAAATTAAATGCTGTGGTCACGGCCAGTATCTCAGCATGGGCAGTACTATCATTCAGCAATTCTACCTGGTTATGTGCCCGGGCAATAATGGTATCATTCATTACAATAATGGCACCCACGGGCACTTCTTCTTTATCGAATGCTTTTTGGGCCTCTTTAAGGGCCTGCTGCATATATTGTTCATCAGTCATATGTCCAATTTATTATTTATACTATCGTGTTGTGCAATTAAGAACTATTAAATTTCAAAGATTCTGCTTTTGCGTTTCTTTATTTTATTTTTCAACCTTTGCAGTTTCAATATTTACCGCAAACCTGCCTGCCGGTAGGCAGGGACCGCAATGTGCTTCGCAAAGTACACTAAGAAACGCTGCTGATTAAAGCTATTTCAATAGCACAACACATTATTTATACTTCATAGCTTATTCTATAAAAGCAGAAGCCTCTGAAATATTGAACGAAGTAGTACCTTTCAGCAAATTTAGAGGTAATGGATAACTTAATTCAAATGCGCCGCTTTTTTAATAGCGGTATCACCAAGCCCTATTCTTTTAGAAAAGCTCAACTGATAAAGTTACGTGATGCAGTAAAAAAATATGAGAACCAGTTGCACGAAGCTCTGTATATAGACCTGAAGAAAAGCCCCGAAGAATGCTGGGTAACCGAAACAGGATTTTTATTATCAGAGATCAGCAATACCTTAAAACATCTAAAGAACTGGATGGAGCCGGAGACGGTATCTACCAATTTGCTGAACCTCCCGTCAAAAAGTTTTGTGATGCAGGAACCATTGGGCGTTGTACTAATCATCAGCCCATGGAATTATCCATTTCAATTATTAATGACCCCGCTGGCAGGAGCCATGGCAGCAGGCAATTGCGTAACATTAAAATCATCCGAATTTGCCCCTGCCACATCTACAGTAATGATGCAGTTGGTAGCAGAAACTTTTAATAAGAACTATATTCAGTTTGTAGAAGGAGACGGGGCCATGGTAGTACCGGAGATGATGAACAATTTTACTTTTGACCATGTTTTTTATACCGGCAGTACGGCGGTAGGAAAATTAATTTATAAGATGGCTGCCGAAAGATTGGTACCTGTTACGCTTGAGCTTGGCGGCAAAAGCCCTTGTGTTGTTGAAGTTGATGCTAATATACAAGTTACAGCCAGGCGGATAGCTTTTGCTAAATTCTCCAATGCCGGTCAAATGTGTGTGGCACCTGATTATGTGCTGGTACATCATTCAAAAAAACAGGAACTGATTGAAGCCTTTAAAAAAACCCTACCAGTATTTTTTGGTGCAGATGCATCAACAAGTTATGAGTACGGAAGAATAATTAATGAAAAGCAATTCGACAGGCTAACGGGTTATTTACAGCGGGGAAAAATTGTTTGTGGCGGTAATTCAAACAGGGATGAATTATATATTGAACCAACCATTATGGAAGATATTTCCCTGGATGCAGCTATCATGAAAGAAGAAATTTTTGGTCCGATATTACCCATCATCAGCTTTGAAAATACAGCAGAAGCCAAAGCAATTATTGACAATAATCCAAACCCTTTGGCCTTTTATGTGTTTACATCAAGTAAGGCAAAGGAGCAGGACTGGTTAACATCGATACCGTTTGGCGGCGGTTGTGTAAATAACACAGCCCTGCATTTAACCAATCATAACCTGCCCTTTGGTGGCAGGGGTTTCAGCGGAAGCGGGCAATATCATGGTAAATATTCTTTTGAAACCTTTAGCCATAAAAAGGCAGTGATGAGAACACCTACCTGGTTTGACCCGGGGATAAAGTATCCGCCGTTCAAAGGGAAAATGAAACTGTTTAAAATGTTTATTAAATAAGTGTGCCGCAAAGGCACCAAGATCAAAAAGACTTTTACTTTAAATATACCCCTATGATGAAAATGAATCAGTAGCCAACTTTGTGTCCTTTGTGTCTTAGTGGAAAAAAAATAATGCAAAAAAGAAAAAAATGCAACTGGTTTAAAAAATCCTTTGTCATCATTTTGTTAATGATGATCGCTTTTTGGAGCTTTGTAGAAATAGTAAATCGAAATTCAAAAAATATGACAGCCCGACAAAAATTTTTAAAAGCAGTATATCCTGTATTTATGTGGTTTACAGCCAAGAGAACAAAAACAATAAAACAACTTTCAAATCATAAAGCAACACCCGCTGTTTCGTTTTATTCTTTACGGGATACATTAAATAACGGAACTTCCTTTGATTTCGAAAAACTAAAAGGAAAAAAGGTAATGTTGGTGAATACCGCATCCGACTGTGGTTACACCGGCCAGTACGATGACCTGCAAAAACTGAGTGAGCAGTATAAAGATAAACTGGTTGTCATCGGTTTTCCTGCCAATGATTTTAAAGCACAGGAAAAAGGGACTGATGAAGAAATAGCCGCCTTTTGCAGGCTCAACTTTGGCGTAAGTTTTCCATTGATGAAAAAAAGCAGTGTTAAAAAAGGAGCGGATCAAAATAAGGTATTTGAGTGGCTTACCGACCCGGCAAAGAACGGATGGAATAAGCAGTGGCCATCCTGGAATTTTTGTAAGTATATTGTGGATGAAGAGGGCAGGCTGCTAAATTATTTTGGATCCACCATTGAGCCGCTTGGAAAAGAGATCACAGAAGTATTGAATCATTAAAATCATTGTATGTTTCAACAAAGAGATTTTAGTTTTATTTATAAATATTTTATTGCCGAAAAACAGGAAAGCCTGCTGTTTCTCATTATTGGGATCATCGCTGTTTTACTGGCGATCGTGTTTTGGTTCTTTATAAAAAGCAATCCCTCTTGTTTTAAGGGATTTGCCATTCCTTTACTGGCCATTGGCCTTATTCAAATGATAGTTGGTTATACTGTTTATGCCAGGACAGATAAACAAAAAGCAGGCATTGCTTACAATATTGGTATGGAGCCGGTTTCTTTTGTTAAGCATACCGAGCTGCCCAGGATGAAAAAAGTAATGAAGAATTTTGTCATTTACCGATGGGTAGAAATAGCCTTTATCCTCGCCGGGCTGGTTTTAATTTTTCTTTACAGGTCAGATCCTGCAAAAACATTTTGGTATGGCCTGGGTATTGCACTGACCATGCAAGCTTTGATCATGCTGGGAGCTGATTATTTTGCGGAGAAAAGAGGAAAGGTTTATATGGAAGAGCTGCAGAAAATGATCGCAGATTAGAGGATTAGCAGGATTCCGCAGATTGCTTCTGCGAAATCATCTTTTAATCATTTCGATCAGCGATCAAACGGGGCATTTCTCATGATAATTGATCAGTTCGATCGGCGTTTTCTCAAACTCGTAACCTGCGTACTTAATGTTGATCTCATCCAGCACTTCATCAATCTCCTCAACAGTATTAAGTGTAACCAGCCGTAAGCGGTAATCTTTTATACCGGGTAATCCTTTTAAATAATTGGTGTAATGCCTGCGCATTTCAAAAATCCCAACCTTTGGGCCCTTCCACTCAAAAGATTTATGCAGGTGCTTTTTACAAACTGCAACCCTGTCTTCAATGGAAGGAGCAGGTAAATGTTCACCTGTTTTTAAAAAATGTTTGATCTCATTGAATATCCATGGGTAACCAATAGCGGCACGGCCTATCATAATACCATCAATGCCGTATTTGTTTTTATATTCCAGCGCTTTTTCAGGGCTGTCAATATCACCATTGCCAAAAATGGGCATGGTGATCCTGGGATTGTTTTTTACCTTACCGATCAGCTCCCAATCAGCCTGCCCTTTGTACATTTGAGTTCTTGTTCTGCCATGAATGGCTAATGCTTTAATGCCGACATCCTGCAACCTTTCAGCAACCTCTTCAATATTTTTTGTGCTATCATCCCAGCCCAACCGGGTTTTTACAGTAACCGGCAGTGAAGTGGATCTCACAACAGCGCTGGTAAGTCGCATCATCAGGTCAATATCTTTTAGTACACCAGCACCCGCACCTTTCATAGCAACTTTTTTTACAGGGCAGCCAAAGTTAATATCCAGCAGGTCGGGATTGGTAACATCCACAATTTTTGCAGCAAGCGATAAACTTTCTTCATCGCCTCCAAAGATCTGGATGCCTACAGGTTTTTCGTAGTCAAATATGTCTAATTTCTGACGGCTTTTAATGGCATCACGTATCAGGCCCTCGCTGCTGATGAACTCGGTGTACATCAGGTCGGCCCCATGATCTTTGCAAACAGCACGGAAAGGCGGGTCACTTACGTCCTCCATAGGAGCCAGTAAAAGTGGAAAATCAGGTAATTGTATAGGACCTATGTTCGGCATTTTATTTTTTAAACGTTTAATGAATCTTTAATTATAATTTGTACAACGTACAAATTATAATTATTAGAATGAATTATGCCGATTGTAGACTTTTGCTATTATGTTTTGGCTAATCGGCATTAGTCATTGTATATTGCGAGCGCAAATTTACAACTAATCGGCTTAGCTATGCAATACAAGAGTGTTAAAGGGTTTACGGGATGGGGGCAAATGGGGATCTTACTGGCTTTTTTGGGTGCAGGGTTTATCTTAACCGCGGTGATACAGTATTTCATTGGTTTACAATTGATCCCGCCGGCCGTACCTATGGAAAAAATGGGCGAGGAGATGCTGAAAGCGATGATGCTACCTGAAAATATTGGGTATGCACGCCTAAGCCAGGTATTGAGTACATTATGTCTTTTCTTTATTCCTGCTGTAGCCTGGATGTTCGTTTGCCATGGAAAAAATAAATTCTGGCTGGGTTTTAATGAACATATCAATGCCAGGCAGATCGTTTTGGGCTTCTTCCTTATATTTTTAGCCAATGTAATTGCCAACCCCCTGGCTGAATTGAGCAAAGACCTGCTTAAAAATTTTCCGGGCCTCAATGCCCTGGGCATGCGCATGGAAACTGAATATACGAATCAGGTACTGGCACTAAGTAATTTAAAAAGCTGGGGCGAATTTTTCATGGCTATTGTGATCATGGCTTTTTTTCCGGCATTGTTTGAAGAAATATTTTTTAGGGGTACTGTGCAGAATTTACTGGAACGCTGGTGGAAGATGCCATTGTTAGCGATACTTGTCTCCTCGTTATTTTTCAGTTTGATCCACATGTCTGTGTATCTTTTTTTAAGCAGGGCATTACTAGGGTTTGTTTTAGGGTTGATGTACCAGCGTAGTAAAAATTTATGGGTAAATATCATTGCTCATTTTTTAAATAATACGGTAGCTGTGATCCAGTTGTTCTGGATATCGAGGCATGAGCAAAAAGTGGAGGTAGATAAGCTGGATCTAAAAATTCCCTGGTGGGGTGCACTGGTGGCCGTTGCCATTACTTATGCCCTGTTCATGGTTTTTGAAAAAGTATCCTCTACAAACCGCAGGCAAATTGCTTTTGAAGAACAGAACCTTGTTGAGCATACAGATATTTTACATTCTTTTCCCGAAAATAAAAACACATAATATTGGCATTCAATCTTCAAATATTTAAAACAAGGGCCTTAACTGCACTGCTTTTTGTGGTGGTGATGCTGGTTGGACTGCTTTGGAATTTCTGGAGTTTTTTGATATTGTTTACGGTGATACATTTTGGTTGTTGGTATGAGTTTGTGAAGCTGATGAAGAAGATTTATGGAGGTAAATATTTAGTTTATTGTTTGTTAGGGTTGATATATATAACAATCCCGATTTTGATGATCTTAGATTTAAGAAGAATAGGGATTGTTTATAAGGGGGAATCTGTTTTTGCTGATTTTGGTTATGTGATTCCATGTGGAATTATTTTCTCTATTTGGATCAATGATACAATGGCCTACCTGGTCGGCTCTTTTATCGGAAAAACTCCATTGTCAAAGATATCTCCCAAAAAAACAGTAGAGGGTACTGTAGGCGGAATAATACTCTGTGTTCTTGTTATTGGATTATTTGGGCAATATGTAATAGTTGATTTAAAAAGAAATTGGTTCATCATCGCAGCCATCTGCGCCATCTTTGGCACCCTCGGCGATCTATTAGAAAGTAAATTAAAACGTATGGCCGATGTAAAAGACAGTGGCAGTTTTATGCCGGGCCATGGCGGCTTTTTAGACAGGTTTGATTCTTTATTGGTTGCTGTACCCGCTGTTTGGGTTTATGTATACTTTTTTAGTAACTTATAAACCCTGCGCCAACTCCTAACTCCTAACTCTTTACTCATAACTCATAACTCATAACTCATAACTCTTTATCTTTGCACCTCAATTAAACTTAATGACCATACATCGGGAAGGGTATAAAAGCATTGCCATTGCAACTTTAATTTTTGGAGCCATCAATGTATCCGTTTATTATTTCTTAAGCGCCTCCATGATGTGGCTTTGTAATATCATCTTTATACTTACATTGGGTTTATTATTATTCCTCGTATCATTCTTCCGCATACCAAACCGCAAACTAACTATTGTTGATGGAGTAATTGTTGCTCCAGCTGATGGAAAAGTAGTCGTGATCGAAGAAACAACGGATGTGGAATACTTTAAAGACAAACGCCTGCAGGTCTCTATTTTTATGAGCCCGGCCAATGTGCATGTTAACCGTAACCCTATTGACGGCGAAGTGGTGTATAACCAATATCACAAGGGTAAATACCTGGTGGCCTGGCATCCCAAGTCTTCTACTGATAATGAACGCCATTCTGTTGTTATAAGAAAAGACAATACGGAGATACTGGTTAAGCAAATTGCCGGCGCTTTGGCCAAACGTATTGTAAACTACCTGCAGGTTGGCCAAAAAGTGAAACAGACAGAAGAAATGGGTTTTATTAAATTCGGCAGCCGTGTTGACCTGCTTTTACCTATAGGAACCAGGGTAAATGTGGAGCTGAACCAGGCTGTACAGGGGGGGGTGACTGTAATTGCCACCCTATAATTTAACAGTCCAAAAGTTGGGTGCTATGCAATTTCTGCCCTATATTTACGTTAGTAAAATCAATTTAAAAATATAATCATGAAAAAAGTAATTTTATTAGCTACTGCGTTTATGTTTGTTGCCGGGGTTGCTTTAGCCGATAAAGGCAAAAAGAAAAAATGTGCTAAAGGAAAATCCTGCAGCAAGACAGAAGCAAGTTGTTCAAAAACGTCGAAAGAGGGAACTGCAACAAAAGCATGCTGCAAAGACAAAGCAAAAACAACAACAGCCAGCATGTAATGCCAAGCCGAAATTTTATGTAAACCTTTCTTACCGGAAGGTTTTTTTATGCCTTCAATTTAAAAAATAGTTTCCAGTTCTTTTAAATGTGTAACTGTATAAGTAGGTTTTATTTCAGGCACTGCATGAATGTGATTAACAAATACTGTATCCATCCCTGCATTCATGGCGCCCTGTATATCGGCATCCAGGTTATCGCCGATCATAATACTTTCGGCCAAAGATGAACTTGCCTTATCCATCGCAAAATCAAAGATCTCTTTTTTGGGTTTTAAGCTGTTGCTCCCTTCCGAAGTGATCACATGGGTAAAATAACCGCTCAACCCGCTGTTATTTAATTTGCTCCATTGTGTTTTTTCAAAACCATTGGTGATCAGGTGCAGGGTATATTTTTTTTCTTTCAGGTAATTTAAAATTTCCAGTGTATACGGAAAGAGTAATTTTTTGGTAGGCAGTATCTCTAAAAATTTCCCGCTCATATCCCGGGCCAGGGGTTCATCTGCAACTTTAAAGTCAAGCATGGTACGCCACATCCGTTTCCATTTCAGGTCTTCTGATGTGATCAACCCTTTATGATACCGGTCCCACAGTACTTCATTATGAAACAGGTATTTCGGAAAAAAATCTTCAAAAGCCGTATTGATCCTGTTGTTAAGATCAAAAATGGCATATAGTTCTGCAAGGGTTTCTTTGGCATTGGCATCAAAATCCCACAGGGTATGGTCGAGGTCAAAAAAAAGATGTTTGTATTTCATGAATGAAGAAATGCTATTGTTACATTCAGCAAACTGCAAGCTAAATGTAAAAATTTAAAATCCGAAAAATCAGTTTGCTTTAAGTTGGGTAATTACATCTTCTTTTCTGCGCCGTGATATTTCTACTTTTGAACTATCGGCCATGGTTAGCATCCCATCTCCTGTATAATTTATAACATAAGCCTTATTTACTAAGTGCGATTTATGAACCCGTATAAATCCACGACTTTCCAGGATCTCTTCATAATCTCTCAACGTTCTGGATGTGAGAAGCGTTGTTTTATTAGTAAAAAAAAATTTGGTGTAATTGCTTTCTCCTTCCAAACGTATAATTTCCTCTGGCTTGTAAAAAAAAGTTCCCTGTGTGGTTGACAATGCCAGTTTAAAATCTTTTTTATCCTTGATATTTAAATTATACATAAAATTATTGTATAAAGGCTGGTTGCCGGCAATACCAGTTCGCATTTGTAAAAAGCGGTTGAATGAGTTCCGCAGTTCATCAGCATCAATGGGTTTTAGTAGATAATCTAATGCACTGAAACGGATTGCTTCAATGGCATATTCGTCATGTGCAGTAGTAAAAATAATATTGAAATTAATTTTCGGAATCTGTTTCAGCAGTTCAAACCCGCTCATCAGCGGCATTTGTATATCAATAAAAAGCACATGTGGTTGAAAATCTTTTAGCAGGAATAAGCCTTCATGCGGATCGTTAGTAGTTTTCAATTCTTTTATTTCGGGCAGGTAATGAAGGATCATCAACGATAAAGTTTTTACCGCAGAAGGTTCATCATCTATTATTAATGCTTTAATGGTATCCATAATTATTTAGGTCCTATATAAATTTTTAAAACCACTTGTGTGCCCTGTACCATTCCGGAAGCATCTGTTATATCTGAAATAGCCACTTCAAAAGGTTTGTCATATTGTTGCTGCAGTAATTGCAGGCGCTCATGTACTATCGACATTCCTTTTGAGTCATGCCGGTGGGTGCTGCCTCCATTATTTTGTTTCAGGTTAGCAGAGGCATCTCTTCCAATTCCATTATCCTGGACGGTTGCCAGCAGTATATCGTCAGTATATAAATCAAAATGAATGTTCAGGTTCCTTTCCCCCTGCCTGGGCATCAACCCATGCCAGATTGCATTTTCAACAAAAGGCTGCAGCATCATGGGTGGAATTTTAATTTCTCCCGGGTCAATTTCATCAGTCATGTTTATGGCGTATGTAAAACTTTCTCCAAAACGATGCTGTTCTAACTGCAGATATGAATTAAGGATTTCAATTTCTTTTTCCAACGAGATGAAATGCAGATTACTGCAATGTAATATTTCCCGTTGCAATTTTGAAAATTTTGATAAATACTTATTCGCTTCCACTACATTACCCTGCAAAATATATTGCTGTATACTATTGAGTGAATTAAAGATAAAATGCGGGTTCATTTGAGTACGCAGGGCAGTAAGTTGTGAAGTGGCAAAATCTTTATGCAGTTTCAGCAGTTCTATTTCTTTTTCCCTTGTTTGCTGCCCGGCCCGTATTATATCAATTTTGCCGGCACAAAGCGAGGCAATGGTGGCAAGAATTTGCAGGTGCCTTTCGGTATAAAAACCTTTTTGCGAATGTTCGCTGTCAATTACCCCCATTACTTTTCCATTGTTAACAATAGGCACAGTAATTTCAGACATGCGTTTTATATCATCAATAATATATCGTTCATCTGTTGAAGTATCATTAACAATTTCTGCTTTTCCTGAAACCGCCACAGCTCCTACAATACCCTTGTTAAAAGGTATTTCAATAGGGTTGATAATTTGGTTTTGTGCTGTTGTTTTGGGTCCCCAGGCAGCCTTTTGCACCAATACCCTTCGTTGGTCATCGGTTAAATAAATAACACAGTCTTCAAAATTTAATTTCGAAATGCAGTTCTTTGCCACATCCCGCAATATATCATCAATACTGTTAACGCTGTTCATTGAGGTAGCAAAATAGTTTATTACCTGCTCTATTTCCAATTGTGCCTGGTAACCGGCTGCTTTTAATTTCTGTAGTTCTGTTTTTTCTGCTTCCCTGTTTTTAATAAACCTTATCCTTCTTCTGATTAAAAAAACAGATAGCACGGCAATAGTAATTAACCCTAATGCCAAAAACCACCATCTCTTCCAGAAAGGTGGTGCAATAGTAAACGAAAGCTTCTCCCTGCTTTCAAACCAGTCGGATCCATTGATGCTGGCAGCTAAAAGAAAAACATATTTGCCCGGGGAAAGTGAAGTAAAACGTATGGAGTTATTATTTCCATTGCTTCGCCAGCCGGTGTCAATGCCCTGCAGACGATAACGGTATTGTAATTGCTCAGCGTTACTGTAATTGGGTGAAATGTAAGTCAGTTCTATTGAATTCTGAAAATGCTTCAGGGATATAGTACCGGTGCGGTGATAATAACTGGTATCATCCAGGTTAACTGACACTTTGGTAATTGAAACCTGTAAACTGTCTTCTTCCCAGCTTATTTTATTGGGATAGAAATAATTGATGCCGTTGTTGCCACCCAAAAAAAGCATACCGCCTGGGGATAGATAAAAGCTGTTGAGATTATATTCATTTCCCTGTAGGTTATCGGTATGATCAAAGGAATCAATTTTGTGTTTTACCGGGTCATAATGGTACAAATAATGATTTAAAGTGGATAGCCAGATCTTCCCCGTTTTATCTTTTATAACAGCGGCAATGATGATGTTGTCAAATAAAGGGTCTACTTTTTTTACAATAGGGTTGCCATTGGAAAATTTTAGAAGGACTAAACCTTTATTACCACCAACCAGATATTCATCGGGCTTTAATTCACATATACTGTAAAAGCTTCTTATTCCCGGTTGTATGCGGAACTGATGAATCATCTGGCTATCGAGACAATGCAATGCCTGGTTGGTTCCAATCCATATTCTTTTGCGACTGTCCTGGTAAGAGAAATTGTTATTTTCAATTTTGCCAGGCAGTGTAAAGCGGCTGATTGTATATGTTTTGCCCTCCATGATATATATGCCGTCCCTTGCCGCGATAATATAATTTCCATTATGAAGCCGGTTGATATTTTTTATAAAATCATTTTCAAGTCTTATCCTGGTTGTATCTCCTTTCGGCCCGGTTTCATACAAAGGCTTTTTGTATTTTTTCTTTGCCGGATCAAAAAGCCAGATACCGCCATTGGTGGGACCTAAAATCAGATATTTGCCGTCATAATAAAGCCCCCGTATAGATGGATGATTGAGCTGATCCAAAGCGCCTTGTTTTGAAGCATACACCGTAAAACTGTTCCGGCGCAGATCCCAATAAGCAAATCCATCTTCTGTAACAAACCATAAATTCTCCTTCTCATCCGCCATAAAGTTCCGCACATTGTTATTCCATGCTTTGCCCGGTTCCGTTTCGAAATTGCGTAACAGGCCAATCGTTTCCTGGTTTGGTTTAAAGCTGATTAATCCATTTTCAGATATCATCCATATATTTTGCCGCCTGTCAAAATACAGGCCGTTAATTGAACCACCAATCTCCAATGGCTTTCCTTTATGATACAGTTTTAATTTCCGGAATAACCCGGAACTGATATTGAACCTGTAAAGACCCTGCTTTGAAACCAGCATCCATTCTTTTTCATTTATTTTCTCAAGTCCTGTAATTAAAAAAAAATTATTTTCTTTTCCTGGTTCATCATTCAATGAAACAGGAGTGATCTTATTATTTGCAAAATCATACCACCAGGAAGTATTTTTCCAGGTACTGAGTAACAGGAGGTGACCATTTAACCCGTGATAGCCATAGGTATTGGTTCCTTTCAAAGATCTTCTGCTCCTGTTGACTACATCAAATGCAAATATGGAATCACTGTTTGAAAAAAAGAGGGTGTTTTCAAAAACCGAAAAATGCCGGATGTCCAAAGGGAACTCTGCCTGTAATTCCGGCCAGGTTATTTTATTAAAATTAAGGGATGCATTATCAAGTTCATAAAATCCTTTGGAGGTATGCAACCAAACCGGCTTGCCCGGCAATTGAAAAATATGCCCTATCAAAATATCACCGGTTGAATCAAATGCTAATTTTTTAAATCCCTCATGATCGTTACTGAACAGGTATACATTATAAACCCCGGCCACCCATATACGGTTTTGCCGGTCGCATAGGACTCTTGATAGCCGGTCGCCCGGAAAAAAATCTTTTACCTGTTTGCCATTAAACCGTTGTATCCGGTCGGAGTAAAGTATCCATAAAAAATCCTGTTTGTCCTGGATTATCTGATAGGGATTGTACGAACTGAAACCATAGCTTTCATCAAATACCCGCACATGGTAATCGGGGAACTGGCTTTTGACCTGGCAGGCAAACAATAGTAACCAACAATATGTTAAGGCTATTTTTTTCAATGTACTAATGTAAGAATTATTATACTGTTGCTCCGCAACAGTAACTGTGAATAAAATTACTACCTGCCATGGAGCAGGCTTTTACTTTAAACTATATTTATTTACAAGACTTTCTTTATTTAGTACAATTTTTTTGCCTGGTCTGTTTTAATTTTTTATAAAAAGAAGGCATTTATAATAGTAATTCGCCAATACAGCTTTCGTAATTATCTCCCGTCATTCTTTCAGGTAACCTGTCAAACCATTGAATGAAGATCGGTTATAGCCTGGCGGTATACCTCCGCCGGGACAAGGGCCGATAACAGAAATAAATTTTGCACCGCCGGTTGCATCAATTCTAAAACCGGGGTTCAAAGTAGTGCGTTGCCCGGATTTATATTGAATATGTGCACCTGCTCCACTTATCAGGGCAGAAGAAGTAATAGTACCTGAGGCAGTAAAAAAACCCGGCTCGCTGGGAGGGTGGATAGTAAATACCGGGTTAGCTGCACAAACGCCATCATATACCGAGGTTTGCCATACACCTCTTCCATAAGTTCCTGCTCTTAAAAAACCTGCTGATTCATTAATTTCCAGGTCCGTTACTTCTATTACCGGCAGCCCATTACTAAATGGTATCCAATCGCCAAGCGTATTGTCCCTGTAAAAAACACCAATATCAGTTCCGATGTATAACGCATCATCAGGGCTGCCATTGTTATCATCATAAACAATACAATTGACAGGGATATTGGGTAAAGAGCCGGTAATATTCGTCCAGGTTGTTCCACCATTCGAAGACCGGTATACTTTTTCACCAGCAGTGAAATTGCCCATTGTTACCCATATCTCGTTAGGGTTATCGGGGTTCATAGCAAGGTCAGTAAAAGTAAGGTCATCAACTCCACCGGGTAATAACCTTGTCCAGTTTTGACCTCCATCACTTGTACGAAACATCATTTTTGCTTCATTGTACTCTCCAAAACTGTAATTATTATCACCTGCATAAATGATATTTTCGTTACCTGGTGCAACTTTCACAAAGCTGCGGCCTGAAACATCAGTAACAGGTAGCCCGGGCCTGAAACCAATGTTTGTATAACTCCAGTTGCCACTACTAAATACTCCTTTGATTAAAGGATAATAACCTGCAAAAATTGTATTGGCAGTAGTAGGAGATACTGCAATGGGAGTAACCCAAAAATCTGATGCGGTAATGCCATACGTAGATCGCAATGTATCGGTGTTTAAAAAAAAACTGAAAGAACCTCCGGTATTGGTAGAACGATAGAAAGCTCCATTTTGTGTGCTGCCATACATATAAGACGGAGTGCTTATGCTTATAGCGTTATCCATCCCATCGCTGCCAATCACTGATGCAAATGCTGATGAATTTGTATTTCGTAAATGTGTACCGTTATCCTGAGCGCCACCCAGTATGTAGGTAGAAGAAGCTGTAGAAACACTTATGCGATAATATTGAGTAATGGCAAGGTTGCCGTTTACCGGTGTC
>JBDSGK010000154.1:0-15175 GCA_039919015.1 Ferruginibacter sp. | reverse complement strand
CTGATCTAAAAATTATTCATGAGACCCCATCAACTGCTGTTGTTGATGGGGACAGAGGATTAGGGTTGGTAGTTGCCCCTTTCGCTATGCAGGTTGCCATTGAAAAAGCAAGAGCAGTTGGTACCGGCTGGGTAAGTGTAAAGAACAGTAACCATTTTGGCATTGCCGGTCAGCATGCCATGATGGCCCTGGAAGAAGATATGATCGGTATTGCCATGACCAATGCTTCTGCATTAGTGGCGCCAACTTTTTCAAAAGAAAGAATGTTGGGCACAAACCCCATTGCTGTTGCCATACCTGCAGGTAAAGAACCTGCTTTTGTTGCCGACTTTGCAACGACCACTGCTGCCAACGGCAAACTGGAGATGCTGCAAAGAAAAAATTTAGAAGCGCCAACCGGTTGGATACAGGATAAAGATGGTAATGTGTCTACTAATGCCGGTGAATTAAAGAACGGCGGAACACTTTTACCACTTGGCGGTGATAAGGAACATGGTAGCCACAAGGGTTATGCACTCGGCGCCATTGTTGATATTTTTTCTGCCATACTCAGCGGCGCCAATTATGGCCCTTGGGTGCCGCCATTTCCTGCTTATATCCCTATGCCCGAAAATATGCCCGGCGAAGGCATTGGTCACTTCTTTGGTGTGATGCGCATTGATGCTTTCAGAAGTGCCGATGAATTTAAAGAACATATGGATAAATGGATCATCCGTTTCCGGTCTGCAAAAACAATTGCCGGGCAGGAAAAAGTCATCATTCCCGGAGACCCTGAACGGGAAATGGAAGTGGAAAGAATGAAAAATGGCATTTCCTTGCTGCCTGCTGTGGTAGAGGATTTGAAAGCTTTAAGTATTAAGTTTGAAGTTGCCTTTTAGCACTATATTTGCATCTCAAAATTTTTTAGAAGAATGAAATGAGTCCCGCCCAAGCGGGACGAATTCCATGTGACAAAAATCAATAAGTAGAAACACATGAAAGTAATGAAGTTTGGCGGCACCAGTGTGGGCAAGCCGCAACGCATGCAGGAAGTTGCAAAATTGATCACCCAGGACGAAGAAAGTAAGATAGTGGTACTCTCTGCATTAAGCGGTACTACCAATGCGTTAATAGAAATAAGTGATTCGCTTGCAAGGGGCGACAGGTCAGCTGCCAAACAACAGATAGACGCCCTGCAGGTGCATTATACCAATTTTGTTGCCGAGCTATTAACCGATGAACAAAATAAGGCCAAAGCCAATGCAGTGCTTAATGAACACTTCGAATTTTTGACCATCATCTTAAAAATATCTTTCAGCGAGGCATTAAATAAAGACATTCTTGCCCAGGGCGAATTATTAAGCACCAAGCTCTTCAGTATCTACCTCGATGAAATTAAATGTGAACACGTGCTTTTACCTGCACTTGATTTTATGACCATTGACAGCTATGATGAGCCACAGGTGGGAACCATCAAGGTTAAACTGGCACAATTGTTAAACAAGCACAAGGATAAAAAAATATTCATTACCCAGGGATATATCAGTCGCAATGCAAAAGGCGAAGTAGATAATTTGAAAAGAGGAGGAAGTGACTATTCGGCTTCATTGATCGCAGCAGCTGTCAATGCAAGTGTTTGTGAGATATGGACAGATATTGACGGCATGCACAACAATGATCCCCGTGTTGTAGAAAAAACAAGGGCCATTGAGCAGTTAAGTTTTGAAGAAGCAGCCGAGCTCGCTTATTTTGGCGCAAAGATCCTGCATCCTGCCAGCATTTGGCCTGCTCAGTTCTTTAATGTGCCTGTTCGCCTGCTTAACACATTGCAGCCATCTGCCAAAGGAACTTTAATTACAGAGAAAGCCGGAAGCGTGGGTGTAAAGGCCGTGGCAGCCAAAGATGGTATCACGGCCATTAAAATTAAGAGCAGCCGCATGTTACTGGCCTATGGTTTTTTGCGTAAGGTTTTTGAAGTATTTGAAAAACACCGTACGGCTATTGATATGATCACCACATCTGAAGTTGCAGTTTCTGTAACTGTTGATGATGATGTTCACCTGCCTGAAATTTTAAAGGAACTTGAAGCATTTGGTACTGTAGAGATCGATACCAATCAAACCATTGTTTCCATCGTTGGTAATGAAATTGCCGAAACCAAGGATGTGATGAAAAAAATATTTGACGCACTTGAACCGATACCGGTTCGTATGGTGAGCTATGGCGGCAGCAAGCACAATGTTTCGTTATTAATCGCCCGGGCTGATAAAGAAGTGACCTTGCAGTTGTTGAATAAGGGGTTGTTTGGAATGTGATTAAAAAATCAAAAGTCAAAAGTTAGCATTCAAAATTAAAAAATGCTTTTAACTGTATGGTCTCCTTTTTGATTTTTTAATTTTTAATTTTGACTTGTTTTATATTCCTATCCCCAGTTTCTTATAAATAAAACTCATTAACCAGGCCGGACCTATCATTAAGAACTGGATGTCTTTTAAAAAAGAGGGTTTCTTTCCTTCAACCTTGTGTCCATAGAACTGGCCGATCCAGGCAACTACAAAAACGACCAGGCAGAAAAGCCACAGTTGTATAAAATTTGCCCGTTCTATAAGGTAGCACAACCACAGGCAGAAAACCGCAAATAGTAACAAACCTATCCATAGGGTTTTGGAAAGTGAGATATAATAAATGATAACGAGTGCCAAAATGATCATGGCTACGTTTAATTGTACTCCGGCAATAACCGCTGGAAGTTTAATGCAATATAACAACCCGGTAATGGAAAAAAATATGGCTGGCACACAGATCCAGTGAATGGTTTTATTGGTATGGTCCTGGTGGCTTTCTCCGTATTCGCTCAACCATTGATGAATAGTTTTCATCTTCAAATAATTTTATTAAAGTTAATTAAATCTGTTAACAATTCATTTGCAACAAAAACTTAGTTTATCACGTCTTCTTTTTGGTTTTTCACAGGATATTGGATTAAACGGCCCCGATTTTCATCGGGGCTTCTTTTTATAAAACCACTTACCACTTATCATCGTATATCATTTGGTTTTTCATAGGATATTGGATTAAAATCGGCCTGGATCTCTATCCGGGCCTTTGCATAAATAAAAAACTCCCCGCCGTGGCGAAGAGTTCTCAAAAAATATATTCTTTCTCTTTATTAAAGGATCAGCATCGCATCACCATAACTGAAGAAACGGTATTTATCTTTAATTGCTTTTTTATAAGCTTCCATCATGAGGTCGTAACCGGCAAATGCACAGGCCATGATCAGCAGGCTGGTCTTTGGCAAATGAAAATTGGTGACCAATGAATCGGCAATATTAAAATTGTAAGGCGGATGAATAAAATGATTGGTCCAGCCTTCAGATGGTTTCAATAATTTTTGAGCGGTAAAGGAAGATTCCATCGCCCTCATGGTAGTGGTACCAATAGAACAGATACGGTGTCCGCTTTCTTTTGCTTTGTTTACGATAGCACAGGCAGTTTCTTCAATGCGGTAATATTCTGCATCCATTTTATGCTTGCTCAGGTCTTCAACCTCGATAGGGCGAAAAGTTCCAAGGCCTGTATGTAATGTTGCTTCTGCAAAACGGATACCTTTTATCTCCAGCCTCTTAATCAATTCCTGGCTGAAATGTAAACCGGCAGTTGGAGCTGCTACAGCGCCTTCATGTTTTGCATAAACCGTTTGGTAACGCTCTTTATCATCCTCATCCGGCTTGCGCTTGATGTATTTTGGTAATGGTGTTTCACCTAAGATCTCCAGCATGCCGCGAAATTCCTCATCGCTGCCATCCCACAAAAAACGGATGGTACGGCCACGGCTGGTGGTATTATCAATAACTTCTGCAACCAGTTCGTCACTCTCACCAAAATATAATTTATTACCAACACGGATCTTACGGGCAGGGTCTACGATCACATCCCATAGCTTGTTGGCTTTGTTCAGTTCTCTTAAAAGAAATACTTCAATTTTGGCACCTGTTTTTTCTTTACGGCCATACATACGGGCCGGAAAAACTTTGGTGTTGTTCACTACAAACACATCTTTGTCATCAAAATAATCCATGATCTCTTTAAAGTGTTTGTTCTCGATCTGCCCGGTCTTGCGGTGAATCACCATCATGCGGCTGTCTTCACGACGTTTGGTAGGGGTTTGGGCAATTAAGTTAAGCGGAAGGTCAAATCTAAACTGGGATAATTTCATGTAACGGTTTTAATTTTTATTGTTGTCACATGCCCGTACTGTAATTTTACAGTGATTGTAGCCCTTGGTTCAGGACATTTATCATGTTACGGCATGATTTAAAGGGGGCAAAGGTAAGAAATAGCAGGCAAAATCTATGCTTTAAATATTTTATTTCCGGGTTACTGATGACTGCTTTAAAAAAACAGTATATAAACCGTTAAATAGCTGAACATAATTTTGTGATATCTCCGGTTCTATGCATCTTTATGCAGTACCCGCCTGTTTTATTAATATTAGCTGTAATGTTTAAGAAACCCATTAATACCCTGCTTATTGTTTTCTTCTTTTGCTCCATTTCGGCATTTAGCCAAAAAAAACCGGTAGCCAAATATCCCAGCCTTTTATGGGAGATCACCGGCAATGGCCTGTCGAAGCCATCTTACCTGTTTGGCACCATGCACGTCAGCAGTAAAATGGTCTTTCATTTAAGCGATTCTTTTTACCTGGCCCTTAAAGCTGTTGATGTTGTTGCACTGGAACTTAATCCGGATGTATGGCAGGACCAGATGGTAAGCATGGACAAGTTAAAACAGAACTACAGCGATTTTGTACGCACCCCACGGGGCGATTACCTTACCGAAAATTCTTTTCGAATTTCAAAATATGACGAGGAACTGAAAGGGGCGCTCAGCAGCGAACCAACCATCGTAAACAGTTTGTTGTACCGCTCGTACAAGGATAAGGAAGATTTTGAAGAAGATACTTTCCTGGACCTGTACATTTATCAAACCGGTAAAAAACTTGGTAAAAGGGCAACAGGAGTTGAAAATTATTTTGAAACAGAAAAGATCGTGATGGAAGCCTATGCCGATATGGCCAAAGAGAAAAAACGAAAGTCAATAGATATTGACGGGGAAGCGAGGGGTGAGATCTTTGAGAAGACCCAGGATGCTTATCGTCGTGGCGACCTTGACCTCATGGATTCACTGGATCGTATGATGGACAGGTCGGAAGCCTTTATGGAAAAATTCCTGTTTAAAAGAAATGAGATCCAGGCAAGATCGATGGACACGATTATGAAAAAGAATTCTTTGTTTGTAGGCGTTGGTGCTGCCCATTTGCCCGGACAAAGAGGGATCATTGAATTACTGCGTAAGATGGGCTACCACCTGCGGCCAATACAAATGGCAGACAGGGATGCCATACAAAAAGAAACGATCGATAAAATGAAAGTGCCGGTACACTTTACCACACAATCTGCCGATGACGGATCTTACAGTGTTGCTTTGCCGGGTTCTTTGTTTAAACTAAGCGATGATTACCAGCAATTAGACAGGAGGCAATACTCCGATATGAGCAATGGTGCATATTACCTCGTTACACGGGTAAAAACCCATGCCGCTTTCCTGGGGCAAAATGAAAAAGAGGTGATCAATAAAGTGGATAGTATTTTATATGAGAATATCCCGGGGAAGATCTTATCCAAAAAACAGGTCAGTAAGAACGGCTATGCAGGGTTCGATATCATTAACCGTACCCGTCGTGGCGATATGCAACGCTATAATATTTTCATTACTCCTTTTGAAGTATTGCTTTTTAAAATGAGTGGTAAAGAAAATTATGTGGATGGGGAAGAGGCTGAACAGTTCTTTTCATCCATCCAGTTAAAGCCAACAACAAATACACCCGTTAATTTTCAACCTGCGGCGGGCGGGTTTTCAGTAAAATTTCCGCAGCAACCTGTAGAACACCTGAATAAGATATCAGGCGACAGGATGGACACCTGGGAATACGAGGCTGTTGACAGATCGAATGGAGATGCTTACCTGGTATTAAAAAAATCAGTGTATAATTTTCGCTTCTTAGACGATGATATTTTTGACCTGGGTTTGATCGAAGAGTCTTTCAGGAACCCGGATAATTTTGATAAACAGCTAAGCCGTGTGCAAACTAATTTTAATGGTTATCCTGCCCTTGATGTAAAAGAAAAATTAAAAGACGGATCTGTTGTGTATGCGAAATACATTATCAGGGGCCCCCATTATTATGTTATTGCGGCCAAAACCAAAAACAAAAGGGCCGATTTTAGTGCTTATTTCAACTCATTCAATTTTACGCCATTTACATACAATACAGCAACAACCTATATTGATACTTTCATGCATTTTAGGGTAAGCACACCGGTTGCTCCCCAGATCAATCCAGAGATCAGGGAGGTTACTGAAAAAGCGGCGAACGATATAGCTAATGGAAATACTTCATCGGGATATATCAGTTACTGGCCCAAAACCAGGAACGGCCTGTTTAAAAGCGAAGCAACCGGCGAGTTGATCGGTGTAAGCATACAGCAATACCCACAATATTATTATGTACGGGATTCAACAAAATTACTGATCGATGATATCAATGAATATTACGAAAAGTCGGAATTGAATTTATATAGAACGGATACCATAAGATTAAATAATGGTTTAAAAGCATACCGGTTTAACCTGCGTGATACCGGTTCATCACGTACCATCACCCGTTTGGTGATGCTAAAGGATAATTACAGTTTCAGCATGGTCACCATGGGCGATACGGTATCGGCGGAAAGTAGTTTTGTGAATTCTTTCTTTAAAAGTTTTAGTCCTACAGAAAAAAAACTGGGCAGGAACATGTATGATAACAAACTGGATGAATTTTTTACCGACCTCTTCAGTAAAGACAGTGCAACACAAAAAAAAGCACAGCAATCGATCAGCAATCTTCATTACGGGGAAAAGGGAGTGCCCAAAATTGTAGCTGCCATTGAGCGCTTAAACCTTGCTGATGCAGCATATTTTGATACAAAAACCAAGCTGATAGCAGAACTCGGTTATATACAGGATACCACAAAGCCTGTTGTGGCTGGCCTGCTTAAAAAGATCTTTGAACGAACTGCTGATACCAGCCTTTTCCAAAATGAAGTGTTTAAAGCATTGGCAAGACACAAGACCAAAGCATCTTTTAGCCTGTTTAAAGAATTGATCCTGCAGGACCCGCCCGTCTTTTCTGATGAGTATGAATACGCCAGCCTGTTCAGGCACCTGGCCGATTCTTTATTATTGGCCAAAGACCTGTTTCCCGAATTATTGCAATTATTAACCCTGGGTGATTATAAAGACAATGTATTGTCGTTGCTGGTAACCCTGGTTGACAGTGGCTTCATTAAGGCCCCGGACTATGAAGCGTATTTTACCAAAATTTATTTTGATGCAAAGGTTGAATTAAAAAGGCAGCAGATAAAAGATGAAAAGTTAATGGAAAAGGAATTGCTGAAAGAAGATGATGAAAAGAATTTGCTGTTTGGAGATTATGGCAGGTATGATAAAAGCAACCTGGATGATTACTGTGTTTTGCTCATTCCTTTCTACGGAAAAAATAAAGGCGTACAACTTTTCTTTGAACGCTTATTGCAATCGAGGGAACCGGAGGTAAGGCTTACGGCTGCTGTTTTATTGTTACGAAACAAATTGCCTGTTGCTGATAGTATTTTAGGGAAACTGGCCGCTGATGACCAGTACAGGAGCCGGCTTTATACACAACTTGAAAAAGCAAAGCGGCTGGATAAATTTCCTATGAAATATAAGAACCAGCAGGATATTGCCAGGAGTTTTTTGGTTGCTGATAAAAATTATAACAAGATAGATTCAATTGTGTTTATCAAGACACAGCCCGTGGCATACCTGGATAAAAAGGGTGTTGTTTATTATTTCAAGTACCGTGTAAAAAAAGAAGACGACTGGAAAATAGGGATCAGCGGTTTACAGCCTGGGGATGCGAAAAGTATTTTAGGAGATAATAAATTAACATCCATGACTGATAAAAAGATAAAAACTGATGAACCGCTGGATGACCAGTTGCAAAATCAGTTGAAAAAAATATTATTCGGTTTTCATAAAAGCGGGAAGGATTTTTATGGATATAGTGGCGCTTACAGGGCAGTTGCTGATTATGAAGAGGATTGATCCAGGGTCTTTCCCGGTATAGCATTCACCAGGGTTTGTGTGTACTCATTTTTTGGATGATAATAGACCTGGTCTGCATCTCCTTCTTCCACAATTTTTCCTTTGTGCATCACCAATATCCTGTTGCATATATAATGTACAACCGACAGGTCGTGTGAAATAAAAATTGCTGTGAAACCAAATTCCTGTTTCAGGTCATTCAGTAAATTCAATACCTGTGCCTGTACACTTACATCCAGCGCCGAAACACTTTCATCAAAAATTAAAAAAGAAGGATTGAGTGCCAAAGCCCTCGCAATACATATCCGCTGCCGCTGCCCGCCGCTGAATTGGTGGGGATAGCGGTTATAATGATCGGTGTCGAGACTCACTTTCTCCAGCAGTTCCATTACCTTTTCTTTACGCTGCTTATTGTTGTTTAATACTGCATGTACCTTCAAAGGTTCCAGTATGGCTTCACCAATGGTAATGCGTGGATTGAGGGATCCGTAGGGATCCTGGAAAACGATCTGTAAATTCTTCCGCATGGTTCGTAATAATGCTGCATCAGTTTGTGCAAGATCCTTTCCTTCCAATAAAATTTTTCCCGATGTTGGTTTGATCAACTGCAGGATGGTTCTGCCCAAAGTTGTTTTACCACAACCGCTTTCACCAACCAGGCCAACGATGTCACCTTGCTGTACAGTAAAACTTACATCATCAACTGCTTTAAAATATTGAGTGGGTTTTCCTAACATGTTTTTCTTAACGGGGAAATGCACGTTTAAATTTCTAATTTCAAGTAGGGAAGTTCCTGGTTTGACGAGGGTAGTTTGTTGTTCCTGATCTCGCCCTTGTGGCTTGTAGCTTGTGGCTTGCCGGTCACTTTCTGCCCCCATAAAATCACTAACCACCGGTAATCTTTTTCCTTTGGCATTTCCTGCCGGCCGGCAAGCCAGCAAGGCTTTTGTATAGGGATGTTGTGGCGAGGTCAATATATCCCTGGCATTACCCTGTTCTACAATTTCACCCTTATACATGACTAATATCTTATCAGCAATATCAGCAACAACACCCAGGTCATGCGTGATAAAGATCACTCCCATATTATTTTGCAATTGCAAAGACCTGATAAGTTCCAGTATGGTTTTTTGTACGGTTACATCCAGTGCAGTAGTAGGTTCATCAGCGATCAACAGTGCCGGGTTGCAACTCATGGCCATAGCGATCATTACCCGTTGTTTTTGTCCGCCGCTGAGTTCGTGTGGGTAACGGGCTATTAAACTTTCCGGGTCGGGCAATTTTACCTGTTCAAAAAGCTCAATTGTTTTTTGTTTTGCAACTTCCTTTGACACACGTTGATGCAGTTGTATTGCTTCCATTACCTGGTAGCCGCAGGTAAAGACCGGGTTCAATGAGGTCATTGGTTCCTGGAAGATCATGGCAATATCATTGCCGCGTATGCTGTTTATTTTTTTATTGGATAATTTTAAAAGATCTACAGGCTCATCTTCATGTTTAAAAAATAAAATTTCCCCTGAAACAACAGCCTGCTTTGGCAACAATTGTAAAATGGACAATGCTGTAACAGATTTGCCCGAACCGCTTTCACCAACAATGGCAACCAACTCACCGGGCCCTACAGTAAATGAACTTTTTTTTACAGAGGCAGTTTGCTGATCATCTGTTTTAAAATGGATCGAAAGCTCCCTGATACTTAATAAGGGATTCGTCATTTATCAATGATTTTTATCGGGAGCTTTTTGCCCGGGACAGGGTACCAGGCCATGCAGACAGCGCAGGGCGCTACGGTAGCGGTATCAATTACAAAATAGAATTCATCTCCCTGTTTTATGGTAGCAGGAAAATTGCAGGGATTTTCGAGCGCAAAAACATGGTTGTATGACTTTTTAGTTGTTTCATCTGTCCAGTTGCTGACAATTTTAGCAGTATCCATATTCCCTTCAAGCAAGGTAACCGTATAATTCATACATATGGCTTTGATCTCTAACCTGCCTTTATATACTGAGCCGCTGTCTTTTTTCTTTTCATTACACTTTTCAGCAGATATCGTTAGTAAAAAAATAGCCGATAAAATGAGCAGGCGTTGCATAACTTAAAATTTTAAATGCCTTACTGTCAATCCATCATTGATCAGTTGCTTTAAGGAATCGATACCAATTTTTAAATGCCGTTCAACATATTCCGATGTAACTTTTTTATCACTCTCTTCAGTTTTCACTCCTTCGGGAACCATAGGACTATCACTTACCAGCAGCAAAGCGCCTGTTGGTATTTTATTGTAGAAACCCACAGTAAATATGGTTGCCGTTTCCATATCAATGGCATAGGCCCTTATTTTCTGGAGGTAATCTTTAAACACTTCATCATGTTCCCAAACCCTCCGGTTGGTTGTATAACAAACTCCGGTCCAATAATCACAATTAGCATCCCTGATGGTTGTTGAAATGGCTTTCTGCAAAGCAAAGGCCGGGAGGGCAGGCACTTCAGGCGGGAAATAATCATTAGAGGTTCCTTCGCCCCTGATGGCTGCAATGGGTAAGATAAGATCGCCGAGTTTGTTTCGTTTTTTTAAGCCGCCGCATTTGCCCAGGAATAGTACAGCTTTAGGCTCAATGGCACTAAGCAGGTCCATAACTGTTGCTGCACCGGGGCTCCCCATTCCAAAATTAATAATGCTGATGTTATCTGCCGTAGCACATTGCATGGGCCGGTCCAGTCCTACAATGTTTACTTTATTCCATGCAGCAAACATGTTCACGTAATTGCTGAAATTGGTAAGTAAAATGTATTCACCAAAATTTTCCAGTTTTTCGCCGGTATATCTCGGCAGCCAGTTTTGTACTATTTCTTCTTTTGACTTCATATCTTTCCGTTAAATTCTTTCAGGATTAAAGATACAAAATTCTTTCCCGAGGCAACATACATGCAAATGATCAAAATTAAATACCCGCCATATCAGCCTAAAATAAAAAAGGAAGGTCTTAAAGAATTCATCTTTGATGAAGTACGGAAGCGCTGGATCCTGCTTTCACCGGAAGAATGGGTGCGGCAGAATTTTCTTCAATACCTGGTGCGGATAAAAAAATACCCTGCTTCTTTAATTGCTGTTGAAAAAGAAATAAAATTGGGTGAATTAAGAAAACGCTTTGACATCGTTGTGTATGATGCCAATACAAAACCATGGATGATCGTTGAGTGTAAAGAAATGAATGTGGTACTGGATAAAACTGTCCTGGACCAGGTACTCCGGTATAACATATCACTTCATGTACCTTACCTGGTTATTACTAATGGCAGCTATTGTATGGCATTGTCATTACAGGATAATATGATGACAGAAATTGACAACCTGCCTGGTCCCTGATGCTTATTCCCCGATCTTTTCTATTTCTTCAACCCCGGGGGGATCTTTTTCCTTTTGATATGGCCATTGATTTTGCAGCCTGGCATAAATAAAATATACTACAATACCGGTACCGAAAACAATAAGAAAAGACTTGATCACTTCGAATCCTGTTGAATAAAATACAAAAAGCCACATGGCGATGGCCAGGATCACAGGCAACGGATACAAAGGCATTTTATACGGCAGGTGGGCTTTGCCATTTCTTTTTCGGAGTATAACCACACCAACAGCCTGGCCTATGAACTGTACAATGATACGCATGGCCAGGATACCACTGATCACGTCACTCATCCTGAATAGCAAACTGAATATAAAACCTAATCCCGCTATTACCAGTAAAGAAACATAGGGAAAATTTCGGGTGGGATGCAGCTTACCAAATACTTTAAAGAAAGCGCCATCAATAGCAGCGGCATAGGGCACACGGGAATAACCAAGCATTACGGCAAATAAAGAAGCCAGTGCAACCCACAGGATCATGACCGTAGCAATATTGGCAGCGCTATGCCCGTACAAACGTTCAATGAATGTACTCACTACAAAATTATTGATGCCTGCATCCTGCCATTGTTTTACTTCCTGCCAGGATATCACACTGCTTACACTCATGTTCATGGCAATGTATAAAACAGCAATGCCGATAACAGAAATGAACATACTGCGTGGAATATTCTTCCCCGGGTTTTTTATCTCGGCACCCAAATGACAAACGTTATAATAACCAAGGTAACTGTAAATTGATTTGATGCAGGCTTGGCCAAATGCAAATGAAGCCAGTTGTCCCCAGCTGAAATCGGCATTGATATCTTTAAGGGGCTGTAAAAAATTACCATGGGCAATGCCACCCACAATGATCCAGCCAATGGTTAGTATTACACCCGTCCAGAGCAGCACGGCAATTTTTCCGATACTGTCTATTTTCCTATACAATAAAATAGTTACCACTACAATAACAGCAGCAGATACCAGCTTTTGTTGCAACGGTTCCAGTTCAACCAGGTATCCTAAGTATTGCGAGAACCCAATGGCAGCAGATGCGGCAACAAGCGGCGCCTGTATCACCGTTTGCCAGACATAGAGGAAGCTCATCATCCTTCCCATCCCGTTCTTGCCGTATGCTTCCTTTAGAAAATTGTAACTGCCGCCGGCTAACGGGTAAGCAGCTCCCAGTTCACTCCAGATCATGGCATCAACCAATGAGAGTACTGCGCCGGCGATCCAGGCATATAAAAACATGCTGCCCATTAACCCCATCACAATGGGCAGGGTTACAAATGGGCCAATGCCCACCATGTCGATCATATTTACAACGGTAGACTGGAATAAGCCTAAACTTCGCTGTAATTTTGGTGCAGTCATCAAAAAAATTGAATTGGGGAAATTACAATTTTGAATGATAAAAGTGCAAATAAAAAGCAAAGTGACCGGAAAATTCTGCTTTTAGTAAAGATCAATAAGTTACGATGATGATCAAAATAATTACAGCTAGTATAAATCGGAAAACATTCTGCATATAAATTTTGTTTTGTAGTTTAGATAAACACAAACGGGCAAATGAAGAAAAGAATTGTTATTGCAATAACCGGGGCCAGTGGTTCTATTTATGCAGATCTGTTATTAAAAAAGCTACAATTACTTAAGGGTCAATGGGATGAACTGAGCCTGGTAATAACTGAAAATGCAAAAGCGGTTTGGAAGATTGAGCTTAATAACGACAGCTACGTCAATTATGAACTACAACATTTTTCCCAGCAGGATTTCAATGCTCCCTTTGCTTCGGGGTCAGGTCAATATGATATCATGATCATTATTCCCTGCAGCATGGGCACATTGGGAAGAATTGCTTCAGGCATTTCAAACGACCTGATCAGCCGGGCTGCTGATGTGGTATTAAAAGAAAGACGAAAATTAATTTGCGTGGTGAGGGATACCCCTTATAACCTTATTCACATCCGTAACATGGAAACCATAACACTTGCCGGTGGTATTATTTGCCCCGCAACACCTTCATTTTACAGTAAGCCAACAACGATTGAAGAAGTTGCTGCAACGGTTGTTGACCGGGTGATTGACCTGGCCGGGCTAAAAAATGAATCTTATCGCTGGGGAGAGCCCCCTCTTTAACTTCGTTAGTCCCCTTATCAGGGAACCCCGAAGGGGGAGGAAATGTAACAGATAGTAGCGAAGAACTTGTAACTCTAAAAGATGCCACTTCGAGTTCCCTCTCCTTCGGAGAGGGGTTGGGGTGAGGTTACCTCAGATCCACCAGCTCCATCCCCGGGTAATTCTTCTGGTTAAATGAGAATGTTGCATCAGCAATATTTGTTTTAGTATTCATTCCACTCACGGTATAGGTATACCTGTTCCCTGCTTTTTCAAAAACTTTTGTTGATGTGATGGTTTGCGTGGCCTTATTGATGAACACAATTACTTTATGAAAAAGTTTTGTCTTGTCAATTGGCGTCAACTCAATTTCCTGTATCCCCTTTGCATCGCTGTTCAGCTTGTACAAAAAATCTTTATCGTAAAAATTAGTAAATAGTTTTTGAGGGGTAATGGTATTGTTTGAAGCATCCAGTTTGGTAAGGGTTATTTCTTTTGCCGCTGCATCCACTGTCCATACATTGCTGCCATCGCAAAAGATATCCTGACCTGCTACCTTGATACGATACTTCGTCCCTTTCATATAAACTGTGCCGGATTTATTGCCCATTAACTTATTGCTGCTGTTCTCGATCTTTAAACTGAAGCCCGATTGAACCGACTTAAAGCTTTTAAATCTTGCACTAACTGCATCTAAGATCTTTTTAGCTTGCGGATCGCTGTTGCCCATCCCTTTAGGAACCTGTGCCTGTGCGGTAAAAAACACGCTTAACATGAACACTGCCACACTTAAAATTTTCTTCATACTGCTTGATTATTATTAAAAAATGCCCGTTTATAAATTGGGTGCAAAGATATAGTAATAGACGGGTTCTGACAAGGTTGGTTTAACTACCTTTTGTAATAAACTGTTAATGTACAATCAATTATAAAATATTGTAAACTTATGGGGCGTTAATCCACAAAAGAATAGCTATTTTGCAACTCTTCAACACAACTCCACTATTGATCCTTTTTCAGGCATCACTTAATTATTCATATCATGGAAAAAAATATTGCTGTTTCCCAACGGGAATCGTATAATCCTACACAATTCACTGAATTTTTATGGTGGCTGTCAACTGCCGAAAAAGAAATTTTAGTTGATTCGGTTGTTGACAGGAACCGGTACCGCATTATCGGCATGACGGTGCTGGCAACCTGGGCTTTTGCAAGTTTTACCTGGACCTATTTTTTCAGCACCATTGTCGATTCTGTTTTACTAGCCATTGCATTGGGCCTTTTCATGGGCTTTATTATGCTCACCATCGACAGGGCTTTAATAAAAGGCATCACAAAATTTAATAAACAAAAACTGGCGCCGCTTTTATTCAGGGGATTGCTGGCACTAACCATTGGTACATTTATGGCACAGCCCGCCGTGTTATATATGTTTGATAAAGAAATAAAACTGCAAACCTCGCTCGACAATGAGAAAAAAAAGATATTGAAACA
>JBDSGK010000153.1:0-10703 GCA_039919015.1 Ferruginibacter sp. | reverse complement strand
AGTACCGACCTGGAGAAGCCGGAAGATCGTTTCAGGTACCGGGCAGTTTATACCGAAACTGCAAGGAGTAAAATGTATACCGCACCGGTAATGATAAAAGACTCCACAATGAAAACTGTTGAATTGCTGATAGGCGAACCCCAAAAATTAAATGATGCTGTTTATTTACAGGGTGGCTTTTTACTGAACAAAGCAAATGCTTTGCCTGTTCATACCAAAAATGATGACGGATTTATCATTTGTTACCGGGAAAAAGTAGGTAATGAAGGCAATATCATACTCGCCCATGTTGACCTTGCAGGCAATACCAAATGGACGTTCAATACAAAACTCAAAGAATTTACGGACTGGATCTTTACTGGAAGTAGGCTGATCATATTGGGCAATGACAATAAAGAGATCTCTTCGGGTGAGGCAAACCTGTTGCTGAGTATTGATATGCAGAACGGCAAAGCGGTAATGCATGATTATTTCAAGAATGCTATGCGAAAGGAATAAAAAAGTTATTGGTCATCGGTTATTGGTCATTTGTCATAAGCACTTTGAAGATTTGATCTCAAAAAATGACCAATGACTTAATGACATTTGTTGATCAGGCACAAAAAAAGAGCTCATTGCTGAGCTCTTTATAGAAAGTTAGTTATTTAAAAATTACCATCTTCCACCACCACCGCCATTGCGGTTGTTAGAGTAACCACCACGGTTTCCACCGCCGTTGCTACTTCTTTCTTCTCTTTCCTTAGCTACAGAAACAGACATTGCACGTCCTTCAACTTCTTTGTTGTTAAGGCCTAACATAGCGTCTTTTCCTTCATCTTCAGAAGGCATTTCAACAAAACCAAAACCACGTGATCTTCCGGTTTCCCTGTCAGTAATAACTTTAGCAGAAGAAACTTCACCAAAAGCTGAAAAAAGTTCGCTTAACTCAGCATCGCTGGTGTTAAAGCTCAAATTTGAAACATAAATGTTCATAAAACTTAATAATTAAAAATAAAATAAATAAAATACCTGTGCAGTAATGTAGAAAGCAAACTTAAAAAGACGAGAAAACTGTTACGGGGAGAAAACTTTGTAATAATTGAATCAATCCTGTACTGTGTGCTCACAGCGTTAATGTACGGGGCAAAGCTATGCTATTATAATAAGAGTAACTAATTAATCTTTAAAAGCTCATATTAAAAATAAAAAACCTTCATCACAGGATGGTCTGCTTTCAGAATGCACAGGTTCCTGTAATGAAGGAATAAGTTAACAGGATCAGGCAGTCTTTTTACCCATACCCATGACCATACCTACTATTGCACCTGCAATTGCACACATGACCGTCATGGCGGCAATATCAGCAGCCATTGCTTTTTTACTGATAACAGTGGATGTGGCATACATTGTCGTATCAACACTTAAGCATAACAGAAAGCCAACGATAGCTCCCATAACAATACCGCCAGCCATACTATTCACATTACCTTTAATAAAAATGTAAGCGAATAAGAAGCCCATTGCCAGGTTACCTATGATCAGGTACATAAAATCAGGTTCGGCCTTCATAACATTCCCTGCAGCCCCGGGATTGCTGTTCATGAAATCCATTAATAACATTCCGTAGATAAGCCAACCCAAAAGAAAGAAAGCAACGCCACCGGCGATGCCACCAAAGAGCAATTTTTTAATGTCCATAAGTTTAGTTTTTGGTTAAGTGTAAAAAGAACACAAACCAAAGTAATACTTAGTTCATCAAAATGCAAGTATGGCTGCTTAATCATTTCCACAGTTTTTTTCTTGAATGTGGGTAAGTGCAGCGGCGGTAAATCATGCCTGCAGGTATATTTTATTTTTTGGCGAAGGATTTATCAATCTGGCGGCCAAAATAATATCCGCCTACCGCCCCAATAACAGCCCCTACCAATAACCACAACAGCCAGAGTGAGGATGACCCGGCAGCAAAATATGCTATTCCCATGCCTATTATGGCTAAGAAAACAATACCTATAGTTACAGCACTTTTATTTTTCTTTGATTTTATAGCGTTGGCCGGTGGCCGATAATCGTGATGGTTCTTTCGTATTTTAGATCTGGGCATATTTTTATTTTGAATGTACGAAATTTTTGACAGACAAGTATATGCACTTCCGTTCGATAGTTCGCTTTTTAAAAAGTTGTCAAGCCTGAGCTTGTCGAAAGCGGTGTAATTAAATAATTTTATCTTCTTGCTTCAAACCGTCTTCGACAAGCTCAGACTGACAGCATAATTTAGCTAACAATCCCTGGATGGTATGAATTTTCCAACTCATGGATTACAACCCGTTCCCTACATCAATACAATAGTTCCAATTCTTTTACATATTCATATTGCAGGTCTTCATGCATGGTTGCGATGGACTTTGCAATTTTTTTTACCTGGTTTTGGTACATGTTCCGGATCACTGCATTTTTTTCAAACGGTATGCCTGAATCTTTCAATGTTTTGCAGAAGAACAACAATAAACTTACTTCAGCTTCGGAAGAACCTATGTAGCGGATAAATTTGTTCAGCATCCTGAGTATCTTTCGTAAACTCTTTTTTACAAAATACAGGCTCGACAGGTTGATCTCTTCAAACTGGGCCCTCATGTCCGTTTTAATATGCTCTATATATGCATTTTCATCAAAGGCTTCAAACAACAGGTAGGTCAACAATTCCTTGTTCTCCTTTTTGAATTTGGCCAGGCGAACGCATAGATCAACCAGTTGATCGGCTGAAGTATTGCTTAGTTCTGATTTGAGTTCGTGAATGGATGCTGCTTTCATGCAGCTAAAATAACGAGATTTCCTTCCAGGCCATTCTATAAATGAAAAAACCTTCTGATAGAAGGTTATTCATAGTCTCTCATGCCTGAACACTATAGGATAATCATAGGTGTGGAAATATAAACGGGTCCAGAATTATAACAGTGCAAAGCTGAGGCCAAAACCAAAAAATGGTTGTAGATATGTTTGTTTTAAATTGTAGAATTTTTTCTAATGGAATAATAGGGATCTTTTTTAAATATTCAAGTAACTGGTTAAGAGAGGTTCTTAACCGTTCTTGCGATCATTGATCCATTGTAATAAATTTCCATGGTATAATTGCCCTTCATTAAATTTGCAGCCTTTAAGGAAAAAAGAAGCCGCTTGGCTTCACCCTTTGTATAATTAAAATTGATCTTGTATGAATACACTTTTTTGCCATCCGGCGTATTAAAAGTGCCCGACTCCCAACCCGAAGTTTTAAACACACGCCCATTGGGCTGCAGTACCACAACAACCATTTCTGCATTTGTAAGCTGGCTGTTAAAATTCATTACCGTAAAGGAACCTGAAAGTTTATCTGTACTTTCTGCACTGTTCGTTTCTGTTTCATCATCGTTATTAACCGACAAAGCAAAAAACTTAAGGTCAGAAGCTGTAAAAACCTGGTAAGCAGTATTTGATCTTTCTGTAGCAAGTTTATTATTATTGGCAACCGGTTGTGTTGTATTTGTGGCTGTATTCCCGCTGTTATCAAGCTGGGTCAAAATGGCATTGAGTTTTTTATTCTCATTTTCAACAACTGCAGTCTTATCCCTGAAGTCCTGCACTTTATTCTGCAATTCCCCGATCTTTTGTTTGGCCACTTTAAAATCATTTCCAGCATTCCTGTTCTTTAAAATGGCGGTGATCTCATTGCGTAACCTGTAAAATTCACCCAGTTTAATATCCAGTTCATTCTTTAGTGAATCGGTATTGGCCAGGGTCGAATCAAGCTGCACATCCAGTTCATGTAAAGTGCTATTATACACGCTTTGCAAGGAGTCGCGGATATTATTTGCGATAGCAACAGAATCCAATGAAACAGTCCTGGTCTCAACTATAGCTGCATCATTTTTATTATAAAAGCGATAGCCCCATGTCCACAATAAACCAAAGGACACCAAAACCAACAGTAAAGAAACCAGGAGTAATAATAAAGATTTAGAATCTCTCATCGCTGTTCAGGATTTTTCTTTAGTAATATTCAAGAGCGTGGCTAAATTATCAGTTAGAGAAATTTTGGTTTACATATGCAGTGATCCAGCCTACTGCACCATTCCTGACGAAATAAAAATTCTTTCTTTCATTGGCACTTTCAAACTGGCGCATGATCTTTAATAACAACCCGGTGCCGGCGAGTAGTGACTTCTGGTCGAAAACCTTATTTACATTTTTTACAGTCTGACCAATTGCTTCAGCATCGAGCGTTTTATCTGTTAATGATTTAACAATATAAAAATCAGACAAGGTTGTGTGACTGTTCAATATCTTTTCATAAAACTTTACTACCTCATTGTAACTAACCGGTACCACAGCATTATCAATTAATTCGGGATACATTAAAGTAGACAATGCCCAGGCAATACCCCCGCTGAACGCAACATTATCGCTCAGGGGATAAGAACCGCTTTCATTTACAGCATAGGCGATCTCCGTATTTTCTGCACCTTGCAGTACCCTGTTTAGATTTTTGTTGAAATTTTCAATACTGTTATTCCCGTCGGCACGTTTATCAGTTGCATTGCTAGTACTTTTTGTACCCCAGCTTAATTGAAAAAGTTTAAATGTCTTTGTATTACCATTCGGAAAATATCCTCCCTTGGTATTGCCACTTCCGATATCAATCAAAAAAGTATTGTAGCGCCTGGAGTCAGGCACGATCCCCAGGTGTGATAAGCGGGCTTCTTCCAACACATCGATCACGGTAACTTTCCTGTCGGGTTCATTGTAATTAAATTTAAAAGCACCTATCAACTGGTCAATCCAGTTTAGCTTATTTTCTTTTGTTGCCTGGATTTTTACGCCACTGCTAACTGCTGTAAAAACGTGGTTGCCCGGTATCTTAAAGTCAACCGTTGCTATTTCATATAATTTATTCAATGCATTGAGGGTGGCCAGGTAGGTGGGTTGTGTAAAAGAAATAAAATCTGTGTTGATGGATGTATCCTTCATCACATGGTACGACCTGTTTTCTTTATCATTTGCATTGATCTCCAGCAAACTCATTTTAACGCCTTTTGATCCAACTTCAATACCTGCATATACCGAAGACTTTTCGATCTTCTGCACATAACTGGTTTGCGCCGAAAGTAATGATGTAAAAACAATTAAAGAAACAGTGAAGAAAAATTTAGAAATATAAGGATTGACCATTAGCAAATAGAGTTTGTTAAAGGTACTTAAATATAGTATTGGCGTTATTCACGGCCTGTGCATTGTGTAAAAAATGTGACAAACAATATTCAATCCCGGTCCTTAAAGAATTATAACTTTTTCCATCACATCTCCTCCCCTGATATCATCAATGATATCTAACCCATCAATTATTTTTCCAAAACAGGTATGCACCCCATCCAGGTGTTTTGTATTTGCCCTGCCATGGCAGATAAAGAATTGTGATCCGCCGGTATTTAATCCGCGGTGAGCCATCGACATCACGCCACGATCATGAATTTGTTTGCTGCCATTCAATTCGCAGTTAATGGTATAGCCCGGCCCGCCTGCGCCTGTACCATTGGGGCAACCGCCCTGTATCATAAAATCGGGAATGACCCGGTGAAAGCTAAGCCCATTATAGAATCCCTCGCCGGCGAGTTTTTTAAAATTTGCAGCTGCAATAGGTGCGTCATCATCATACAATTCAAACTTCAGTACGCCTTTATTGGTATGAATTTCTCCTGTCGTTAATTTTATATCGCTCATTTTAAATTCTTTTAGTTATTAATATTTTTGCGAAAGTACCATTTACCTTTGGTTTTAAATTAAATGTTGCAGAAAACAGGAAGCTTTAACTTTATTAATAAAAAGAGAGATACAAAAAGGCGATCATGACCAAAACTATAAAATGGATCTTACCTGTAATCGTGATTGCCCAGTTCTTTTGTACGTCGCTATGGTTTGCAGGCAATGCCATCATTGCCGACCTGGTGAAATATCTTGATCTTTCCGGATCAGCCATTGGACATATTACTTCTGCGGTTCAGTTTGGCTTTATTTCCGGAACATTTTGTTATGCGGCATTACTGATCACTGATCGTTTTCCATCATCACCTGTATTTTTTTTTAGTGCAATACTGGCAGCATTGTCAAATGTATGTCTTGCATTCATTGATTTTGATCTGACATCTTTATTGGTCATGCGTTTTTTAACCGGCTTTTTTTTAGCAGGCATTTATCCTGTTGGGATGAAAATTGCTTCAGATCATTTTGAAAAAGGCCTTGGCAAAGCTTTGGGATTTTTGGTTGGCGCATTGGTTGTGGGTACTGCTTTCCCTCACCTGTTAAAAAGTTTTACAAGCGCCCTCCCCTGGAGGGCCGTTTTATATTTCACATCAGGTTTAGCAATTCTTGGGGGTTTATTAATGCTGTTGCTGGTTCCGGCAGGGCCTTATCAAAAAAGAATTCAGTCCCCGGATTACCGTGCCCTGTTGAGTGTTTTTAAAAACAGGCCATTCCATTCGGCTGCTGTTGGCTATTTTGGACATATGTGGGAGCTGTATGCTTTTTGGGCCTTTGTTCCTGTGATGCTGGTGACCTACAAAAAATTACATCCCGCTGAAAATTTAAATATTCCTGCTTTATCTTTTTTGATCATTGCTTGCGGAGGCCTGGCCTGTATCATAAGCGGCTATATTTCTCAACAATTTGGAACCAAAAGAACTGCTTCTACTGCGCTGCTCTTATCAGGTATTTGCTGCATCGCATCTCCTATTGCTTTTTATCTTCCGCCGATCCCATTCCTTGCCTTTCTTATTTTTTGGGGGTTGGTTGTTATTGCAGATTCACCTTTATTCTCTACCCTGGTGGCTCAAAACGCAGTTGTACACATAAAAGGGACTGCTATTACGCTGATAACCTGTATTGGTTTTTTTATAACGATCGTAAGTATCGAATTGCTTAACTATTTATTCAGCCATTATAATCCCCAATACATTTTTATGATGCTGGCATTGGGGCCAATGATGGGACTGCTATTTATGCATAAGGAAAAAAACAAGCCCGTGGTTTAGGCAGATATTTTGTTATACAGATCAGCAAACTGCTTCCCTATCTTTTTAAAATTGTATTTTTCTACAGTGGCAGCTGCAATGGCGTTTTTGTTGAAATTATTTTTTTGCAAACTAAAAGCTTTAATTTTTCTGCCAATGCCAAAGCATTTTCCGGTTCTACAAAGATCCCATTAACTCCTTCTGTCACCAGTTCATGAAATACTTTGATATCGCTCACGATCACCGGAACTCCGCAGGCATTGGCTTCGATAAGTACGCAGCCAAAAGTTTCAAAACGTGAGTACAGTAGCAACGCATCAGAGCGCTGAATGGCTTTGGCAAGTTCAGTCTGCGGCACTTCTCCCATGATAAAAACATGGGGTCCAAGTTGAAGATGCCTTATAAGATCTATTACCTGGGCATTGACCGGGCCATACAGGTACATTTCAAAAGGCACCGTTTCTTTTAAAATACTTAAAGCTCCCAGGATCGCTTGGGGGTTCTTTTGATAGGTCATGGTAGAAATGTGAATGAACCGGATGGTTTCACCGGGCAGTTTCTGTTCGGGATAAAAAATATCCGTATTGACCACGTTCTGTATCACAAAACTGTTTTCTACTTTGAAAAGTTTTTTGATCTGCTCTTCCAATACCACCGAAACAAATGTGCTTGCTATGGCTTCTTTAAATATTTGTTTCCAGTAATACCGGTATACCCCATTATACTCCTTGATATTTGGTATCGCACCATCCAGGTAACCTCCCCACTGTTCTGAAAGTATATATGGAATTTTATATTTTCTTTTCAGCCACAAAGCAACCAATCCGGCTTTCATGGCAATATGTACATGCACAAAAGCAGGCTTGCCATTTTGGAGCATATATTTTTTTACGGCAGACCTTGAAACCCGTTTAAACTTTAAACTGGATAAGAACCGGTCAACAATACTGACAGAAGTTTTCTGCGGCTTATAATAAATTATCCTTTCAGTTAATCCCCCATTGGTTGTTACTGTTTCCTGTACATCATTTGTTATATGACCATCGGCATCTTTTACTACGTGTATTACTTCAACCTCGTTAAATAAAGCAGTGGCGGCTGCATGGCGCTGAATAAAATCTCCGTCATACGGAAATAATTCAGACGAATACCAGCTTGCAAGCCATAGAACCTTCATTGATAATTATTTTTATTTTTCTCCCACAATATTAAATCCAAAATTGTTAACAGTTGTGATCCTGGTATTTTTATAACCTCTTTTATCATACCAGGCTACTGCTTCTTTATGTTTATGCTCCGACCTGAACTCCGGGGTGAACCAGTCCAGGATGTCCACCATCATTTCCCTGCTGTTCTGTTTACTCCCCTTTAATTTTTTTATACAATAGCTAACCGGGAAAATAGTTACCGCATACAAGTAATATTGAAACCCCAGTGGCAATTTGGATGTGAACCTTCTTATTAAATTAAATGTATTATGAATAAGGTCTTTCCGGGGATGGTAAAGCCACACACTCAATTTACCGCCCGGTTTTATTGTTTGCTCAATACAGGAAAAAGATAATTCCGCATTGTTGGTATGTATCAATACCCCGCTGCAATGCGTAATATCAAAATGATCAAATACCAATGGGGGGTATTGCACATCTCCCTGGATAAAATGAGCGTTTCTGAATTCATTCCTTGCATATGCTTCTTCTATGCAATTGGCAAAATCCATTCCGATGATGCTGGCTACATTAGGCGCCAGTAAAGAATCCAGTTTGCCATTACCGCAACCGGCATCAAATATGATCTTTGTTTTGATACTATCAATGGATTCATCTGTTTCTGTTAAGAACCTTTTGATCATAGCTTCATGATCAGCATCCCAGGTCTTGTCTTTATCATAATTATATACTGACCATTCTTTGGTGAAACTTTCTTTGGTACGTTTATTCTTACGGACTGCGTATTTAATTAAGTCTCCATGTTTTTCAAAAAGCCTGGCTTTCATCCCTTCATGATCAATACGGGTTGTTTTAAAAAAATCTTCATGGTCAAGAAATGCTTCCACATTCAACCGGGGAATACCTTTTATTACGGGGTAAAACCAATCTTCAGCCGCATATAAGATGGCTTCTTCTATTATACTGATACTTTCACCATTAAAGATTTTGTTAGTCTTTTTTAATACCGTAACAGTTAAGGCTGTTCTGGTGACCGGGCATCTTAATAATGGTAGTAAAGATTCCTGCATGATTATGTGCTGGCTTTGTTTAAAATGTAGTTCTTTATATTATGCAGGTCCGATATCCGGAAAACAAAAAAATCGCTGATGGTGGTTTTAAATTCTTTATTAATGATGACCAGCACATACACCTGGTAAAAGATATAACTTATGCTGCTAACCCATGCTGCCGCATTGATGCCATAGACAGGGATAAAAATAAGATCGCCAATAAAGACCACAATTAATGCCAGTAACGATCCTATGATATTGAACCTGATCCTGTTCTTACCTGCAAAATAGGCTGTAATGGTAAATATGCCCGACAACGCTAAGATACCGGGCACCAGGAATAAAAAAGGTTGATACATGTCATTAAAGCTTTCGCCAAATACAAAAGGGAAAAGCCATTTACCCGTGAGTACCAAAAATAAACAGGCAAGCAGGTAAAGCGTAAATATCAATCTTGATAATAAAGTTAATATTTTAATGATCGATGTTTGGTGGCCGCTTGCTGTAAGCGGGAATACAGCACTAGCGAGGATAGTTGGAAGAATAAAGAATAAATGCCCCAGCTTGGAAACCTGGATATAATTACCCAGTTGATCGGCAGTACAGTATTTTTCTACAAAAAAATAATCAATCCGATACAAAAGAAAGGTAATGATATTGCTGGTAAAAGCCATAGCACAATAACGGAATAATAGTCTGAATTCGGCCATTGATATAAAATGAAGCAGGCTGCTCTTTACATATTTTATTTTTGCAGCTATTGCCATGCAGATACCTTGTACAAAAAAGGAACCGAAATAAATATAAAAGTAATTCTCATTATTAATGGCAGGAATGATAGATGTGCCGTTAAAGGGTAATAGGATGATCAGGCAAAGGGTAATAACGATATTTATACAATTGGGTATGATGAAATTATGTTTTGCATAAAATAATCCCGAGCAATACGTGGTCAAAAGGTTGCCGCAAATAAAGGAAACGGAAGATACGATCAGTAAATTCCTGGAAATACCCTGGTAAGCGCCTTCAAAAAAAAGATACCCGGTAAAGAAAGTGACCAACCCGATAAAGAGCGACCATACAACGGAAAAACTAAACAGTTTGGAGGCTTTGATCTCATCTTTTGCTGCAAAATAAATAATACCCGATTCAAGGCTAAGGCTTGAGAATAAAAGTACCAGGGCATAAATACTGCTGATATAATAAATGGTGCCGCTTGTGGAAGCCTGGAAATGCCGGGCAATTAAAATATTGATGATAAAAGCGGCTACATAATACAGGCCACGCCAAAATATACTCTGCAATAATGTTCTGCCTGCCTGCATAATTTGTTAAATGCTGTTGATTAAATAATCTGCCTTCAAAATCATATATTTGAATAGCTCAAATTTAACGGAATACTCCAGTAAAAAGCAATTCATCATTCATTTATGGCATTATTGCGAAAAATAAATTCAAAAGCTAAA
>JBDSGK010000152.1:0-4058 GCA_039919015.1 Ferruginibacter sp. | reverse complement strand
TACATCACCAGCGGCCATTTGCCTTACTATGCCGATAGCATGTTTCCGCCAATGGAGCTTGATGGTACAAAATATTATCTGAAGGCGATGAACTGCCCGCATCACCATAAAATATTTGATGCAGAACAAAAAAGTTATAAAGACCTGCCGTACCGGATTGCAGAATACGGAACCTGTTACCGGTATGAACAAAGCGGCGAATTATTTGGTTTGATGAGGGTGCGTTGCCTGCACATGAATGATGCTCATATTTATTGTACAAGGGAACAGTTTGCGCAGGAATTTAAAGCGGTAAACGACATGTACATAAAATATTTTAAAATATTCGGAGTTGATAAATATGTGATGCGCCTGTCGCTGCACAATCCCGAAAAACTCGGAAAAAAATATGTGAACGAACCAAAGCTTTGGCTGGAGACTGAAGACATGGTGCGTAAAGTACTTATTGAAACCGGTACCCCCTTTGTGGAAGTGCAGGATGAGGCTGCTTTTTACGGGCCTAAGATTGATGTGCAGATATGGAGTGCTATTGGCAGGGAATTTACACTGGCTACTAATCAGGTTGATTTTGCACAAGGCAAAAGTTTTAAATTAAGTTTTACAAATAAAGATAACCAGGCCGAAGTGCCTTTAATTATTCACCGGGCTCCGCTGGGTACCCACGAAAGATTTATTGGATTTTTGCTGGAACATTATGCCGGTAAATTTCCCACCTGGTTAGCACCGCTGCAGGTAAAAATTTTGCCCATCAGCGATAAGTTTATGGATTATGCAAATACAATTTTGCAAACGCTTAAAAAAGCTGATATTCGTGCTGAAATTGACGACAGGAACGAAAAGATAGGTAAAAAAATAAGGGATACTGAACTGGCAAAAGTGCCTTACATGCTGGTGATTGGTGAGAAGGAAATGAATGAAGGAAAAGCAGCAGTACGCCGGCAGGGTAAAGGAGACCTGGGTGTTAAACGCTTCGAAGAATTTGTACAGGAGATTTCGGCAGAGATAAAAGACAGGGTAGCTGAATAAGTATCATCACCTGATTTAATTTTGGATTAATAATAATTAATAGATAAATTGCTGATAGCTTAGCTGAAATAAAAAGATAACGCGGCTATGCAAAAACAACATTGTAAACTAAATATAATAAATGGCATTTCCACCAAGACCGAGGGGTACATTTAACCCCCGTTTTAAAAAAGAACAACAACAGGAACACCGTACCAATCATATGATCAGAGCACTTGAATTGCGTTTGGTTGGTGAAAACCTGGAACCTGGTATATATTCACTTGCAGATGCAATTAAAATTGCGAAAGAGCAGGAACTTGATTTGGTGGAGATCTCTCCCGGCGCAAAGCCTCCCGTTTGTAAGATCATCGACTATAATAAATTCCTTTACGAAGAGAAGAAGAAGAAAAAAGAGATGAAGGCGAAATCTAAGACCAGTGAGGTTAAAGAGATCCGCTTTACACCCAATACAGATGACCATGACTTTGAATTCAAAGTAAAGCACGCCGAAAAATTTTTAGCCGATGGCGATAAAGTTAAGGCCCATGTTCAATTTAAAGGACGTGCCATCATGTTTAAAGAAAGAGGCGAATTGTTATTATTGAAATTCGCTGACCGGTTGAAGGACGTAGGAGCTTTGGAAGGGCTACCTAAGATGGAAGGAAAAAGAATGCTGGTGATGTTTGCTCCAAAAGCAAAACTTTCCAAAAGAAAACAGCAGGAAGCAAACAGGTTATAACAGTAAGACCATAAAAAAATTAAGGGAAGTTCTTGCTTCCCTTTTTTATTTTTATTTATCCTTCGTAGCTTTAGCAAAGAAGGGATATAGCTAAATTTTATTGAATAGCATGGACACCAGTTTAAACAAATACATCAGCGAAACAGGCTTCTGCAGCCGCAGGGAGGCAGATAAATACATTGAGCAACTCCGGGTCACTATCAATGGCGTAGAAGCCAGCAAGGGCAACAGGGTTAAAGAAAATGATGTGGTGCTGGTTGATGGAGAACCCATAAAAAAAAAGCAAACTGCTGTTTACCTGGCACTCAATAAGCCCAAAGGCGTTACCTGCACAACGGATCTTAAAGACAAAACGAATATTGTTGACTTTGTAAATTATAAGACCAGGATCTTCCCCATTGGCCGGCTTGACAAAAGAAGCGAGGGCCTTATCTTTTTAACCAATGATGGCGATATCGTTAACAAGATACTTCGTGCCGGCAACCAGCACGAAAAGGAGTACATGGTCACCGTTGATAAAGCCATTACACTTGATTTTATTCAGAAGATGCGGAATGGTGTACGCATTCTGGGAACGGTAACTCAAAAATGTTTTGTAAAGCAGGAAGGGCCTAACCGGTTTAAAATTATTTTGGTACAAGGTCTTAACCGCCAGATACGCCGCATGTGCGAGGCACTGGGTTATAACGTAGAAAGCCTGAAACGTACCCGTATCATGAATATGACCTTAAGTGGATTGCCACCCGGCAAATGGCGTTTCTTTACACCTTCGGAGATCAATACGATAAACCTGATGCTAAAGAACTCCAGCAAAACAGCTGAAGGGAGCGAAGGGATGGATGAATAAAGATATCCAGGGTATACATTTAATCAGGCGTATAATTGGGTGCTTCGCATTCCTGCCAGTATTCTACAATTTTTTGTATGGTGGTTTGCAATTTCATAAAGTCATTTGGTTTCACAAAAAATCCCTGCACAGACTGCGAATAGGCATCAATAACAGATTTTTGAGTGGATGTTGTGGTAAAGAATAAATAGGGGATACATTTCAGGTTCAGGCTTTCATTGATATAAATTTTTTCCCTCAATTCGAAACCACTTAGCTTAGGCATATTGATATCTGAAAGTATAAGAAAAGGCTTGACCTTTGTTTCAGTCAGGTAAATTAAAGCATCTTCCCCATCTGCAAAATAAATGATGGGGTTTTTGTAATTAAGGTTGTTGAATATTACTTGCAGAATTTCCCGATCATCGGAATCGTCTTCTATTACCACAATGGGCCCGGTCTTATTCATGAGCGTGTATTAAGCAGTTTTAAATACCTGTTTACTAATGGGTTTCACTTCAAACTTACCGCTTATTAATCCAAAAAAACAACTTTTTGGGTGAAATTATAATGCTAAAGCCAAAAACTTCGCTTAAAACTGCCCATTTCTACCTACTTTCCCTTATCTTTGCCGCCCGAAAAAGAAACTCTCTTTTTCAGACATTTCCCACAAGGCTCAACAAGTGTCCCGTCATTTCGGAACCGCCAGTAGGGAGTAACTAAAAACAGTTATGTAATGCCAAAGGTTAAAACCAACAGCAGCGCCAAGAAGCGCTTTAAAGTTACCGGTTCAGGTAAGATCACTTTTCAAAAAGCTTTTAAACGTCACATCCTGACAAAAAAATCCACAAAGCGCAAGCGTAAAATGCGTATGGATGGTGTTGTAAGTGATGCCAACATGCATTTTGTAAAAAGATTATTGGGAATGAAATAAACCCGATAGCTTTCGGGACACCGGAAAAAAATCAACAATTAACTTTAAAAAAATTAAGATATGCCACGTTCAGTAAATGCAGTAGCCAGCAGGGCACGCCGCAAAAGAATATTAAAAGCTGCCAAAGGATACTATGGTAAGCGTAAAAATGTATACACCGTTGCCAAAAATGTAATGGAAAAAGGTTTAACGTATAGCTACGTTGGCCGTAAATTAAAAAAGCGTGAATACCGCACTTTATGGATCGCACGTATCAATGCGGCTGTAAGGGCAGAAGGGATGACATACAGCGAATTCATAAACAAATTATCTGTTAAGAAGATCGACCTTAACCGTAAGGTTTTGGCCGACCTGGCTATGAATGAGCCAGAAACATTTAAGAAACTGGTAGAATCAGTTAAGTAAAACTGCCTGCAAAAAACTCTATAACCGGTTGTGATCATCTCACTACCGGTTTTTTTATGTTCATAATATCAGCAATCTGCTATTTTTGCTAAAAATATCTATACATCTAAACCTGGAAATCAATTAATGAATAATACTTACGATAG
>JBDSGK010000151.1:0-30762 GCA_039919015.1 Ferruginibacter sp. | reverse complement strand
CCAAAAAAATGCTGTTTGTCAGCATATTTATCTGGGGAATAAGAATTGCAAGCGTGATGGGTAATGCAATAGACAGTATCTGTTTATTGGTTACCTTAATTTTTAAATCTTTTGTTATAGGAGTAGTGTCCATAAAGTCAGCAAAAATATCTTATTTTGCCACTGAAATGAAACATGTTAATCCTTCTTTTAGTATCCAGGCGCCAAAAATTAATTTTGAGACCGCACAATTATTTGCAGAAGCAGGCCCAATGGGTATTTCGCTGGTAGTACTGGACGGTGATCTTTGTTTTAAGGCTGTGGTTACTTATCCTTTTCCATCGGGTTTGCCCGATAATGAGCTTACTGAAAACCTAAAGAAGATATTCAGCAGCGAAAACCTGTTGCAAAAGCGATATAACAGGACACATATTTTCTGGTCTTTTGCCGAAAGTATATTGGTACCCGCCGAGTTGATGAATGCAGACCGGAATGAGAATATGCTGAACCTGGTCTTTGGAGATGCAAAACGGGGTATCACCAGGTCGGATTTTTTATACAAACACAACCTGCACAATGTTTACCGTATCCCCCAACCAGTGATTGATGTATTTGCAACCCATTTACCGGTAGCCACGCAAACACATTTATTCACCGGCATCGTGAACCGCGACCTGCCGGAAGGCAATCATTTGTTTACGGTTTTTTACAGTAACAGTATCACCATCATGTTGTGCAGGGAAGGCAAATTACAGGTCATTCAGAATTTTGAATATAATGATGCTGATGACTGTGTTTTTCATTTGCTGAATATTTGCAAAGCATTTGAAGTGAAACCGGATTCTGTCACATTGCATATCAACGGCATGATCGATGCAAACTCCGGTTTATATGCTGCCATCTACAAGTATTTTTTGAATATTCAATTTGATCCATTACCGGCAGACTATACTTATTATGAATCGGTAAAAGAACAGCCCCCACATTTTTTCAGTCATTTATTTGCTTTAGCAGCATGCGTATAATCAGCGGTATACACGGAGGCAGAAGAATAAGTCCACCGGCTAATATGCCCTACACCAGGCCCACAACAGATATTGCGAAGGAAGGGCTTTTTAATATTCTCCAAAACAACCTGGATATTGATAACCTGAAAGTACTCGACCTTTTTGGCGGCACGGGCTGCATCAGTTACGAACTGGCCAGCAGGGGAGCGCAGGATATTACCATTGTGGAGAAAGACAGCAAAATGTATGCGTTCATTAAGAAAACATCAACAGAACTGAAATTTGAAAATTTTAATGTGGTTAAGGGTGATGTATTTCGTTTTATTGAAACAACCAACCAGCAATACGATCTTATTTTTGCCGGCCCCCCGTATGCGCTGGCCACCATTGATGAACTGCCCATAAAAATATTTGAAAGAGGAATTTTAAAGCCCGGTGGCTGGTTTGTGCTGGAACATACACCCAGGAATAATTATAAGAAGTTTGCACATTATAAAACGGAAAGGAATTATGGCACGACTATCTTTTCTATCTTTATACAGTCGCTAACGGTGAATGGTGAGGCGTGATGATTAGCAATTGGAAGCAACCTTTAAACCATTAAACAATTAGACCATTAAACATTAAACTTTGCTTCTAAAAAGCTTCAGATACCTTCTCTTACCGATCACGTGGATCTATGGTGCAATAATCTGGTTACGCAATAAGCTATACGATAAGAATATTCTAAAATCAGCTTCTTTTAATTTTCCCATTATCTGTGTGGGTAATTTGGCAACGGGGGGTACGGGCAAAACACCCATCACAGAATACCTGGTGAGGATATTAAAGAACGAATACAAAACGGCCACGCTGAGCCGTGGTTATAAAAGAAAAACAAAAGGCTTTGCCATAGCCGATGCCAATACCACGGCACTGATGATCGGGGATGAGCCTATGCAGTTTCACCAAAAATTTCCGGATGTAGTTGTAGCTGTAGGTGAAGAAAGGATAGTTGCCATTCCTCAACTATTGCATGAGCGGCCCGAAACCCAGGTCATCATTTTAGATGATGCCTATCAACACCGGCAGGTAAAGGCCGGGCTTAATATTTTACTTACCGATCATTCGAACCTGTATACCCGCGATCTTATACTGCCCGCCGGTGACCTGCGTGATGTGAGGAGCAGCAGTAAAAGAGCCGATATCATAATTGTAACAAAATGCAAGGCTGATGTGACTGAAGCAAATAAAAATGAGATCATAGCTGAAATAAAACCCGCTTCCGGTCAGTCTGTATTTTTTACAAGCATAGTTTACGGAATGGCTTATCATCTTTTTACAAAAAAAGTGATTGATATAACTGCTGATACCGGAATTCTTTTGATATGCGGTATTGCAAATCCCAGGCCCTTAAAAGAACATCTTGCACAACATGCCGACAGCTACGAGATGCTGCGCTATGCCGATCACCATATCTTTGACAGCAGCGACCTGAAAGACATCAAACAGCATTTCGATAAAATAAATTCCGCCAACAAGGTTGTATTGACAACTGAAAAAGATGCCGTAAGGCTGGAAAAGTTTGTAAATGAGTTGAAAGATTTCCCCATTTATGTTGTACCTATTGAACACGCATTCCTGTTCAATGAGGCCGGAAAATTTAATGATACTGTAAAAGCATTTATAAAAAAATTCGATACCATCAAAATTTGACCGAAGGATTTTATAATTTTCAACGTCTAACATTAAACCGGCATCAGCTTTGACAGAACAGGAATTGCTTTTTGGTCTCCGCCATGGAGAGGAACCTGCATTTAAAGAATTGGTCAACCAGTTCCAGGATAAGGTATTCAATACAGCGCTTGGTTTATTACAGCAGCATACCGAAGCTGAAGATATTGCCCAGGAAGTTTTCATCCAGGTATTCCGTTCCATACAACAGTTTAAAGGAGATTCGCTGTTATCTACCTGGGTATATCGCATCACCGTAACCAAATCACTTGATCACCTGCGGAGCAAAAAAAGAAAAAAGCGGTTTGGCTTTATCAGCAGCCTTTTTGGTGATGACAATAATCCTATGCATGAACCGGCTGATTTTAATCACCCGGGTGTATTACAGGAAAATAAAGAAGATGCGGCGGTACTTTTTAAAATGATCAGCCAACTGCCCGAAAACCAGCGCATAGCTTTTATTTTAAACAAAGTTGAAGAACTGAGTTACCGGGAAATAGCCTCCATTCTAAACGCCACTGAAGGGGCTGTTGACTCCTTATTACAACGGGCAAAAATGAATCTCCGGAAAAAATTAAATGAATTGCCACCGTAGCGAAGGATTTTATAAAAAAGAACATCTAAACTTATAAAGGGTAAATTTTAATGATGAAAAATAAAATATCAACAGAAAGGGTAGAAAGGATAATGAGAAGCCTTGACAGCATGCACAAAGCAGCTGCGCCTGATTTTTTTTATACCAGGCTGAAAGGTAAAATGCAGGCAGGAGAAGACAATAAAACATTTTTTATCCTTCGTCCGGCTTTTATAACAGCCGTTCTTTCGCTTTTCCTGGTCATCAATGTTTTTTCGCTGCTGGAAATAAATAAAGCATCAAAACAACAATCAGCAGCAGTCCCGCAGAGCGCTGCAGGCATTGAATCATTTGCAACAGCTTATAACATGAATACCGGATCTGTTTACGAATAAAATGTACGTCATGAATAATTTTACAAATAACCGCTGGGTACCCGTTATAACATGGTTGTTATTAACTGCCAATATAATAACGCTTACTTTACTTTGGACAGGTAAAAAACAGGGTGGCAGAGCTGAAAAAAAATTTGCGCCACCAACTGGGCAGGTCTTTGAGTTTCTTACGCATGAGTTGCAATTAGATACAGCACAGCAGGAGGCATATAAGAAATTAAGAGACGAGCACCAGGCCGGTATGAGGGATATCAGGAATAATATTCAAAGAAAAGCAAAAGAGGCTTTGTTTGAACTTTTAAAGAAGCCGGCAGTTTCAGATTCAGAAGTACATATTTACAGTGGCAGGGCAGCAGCAGCCGATCAGCAACTGGATGAATTCACATTTCATCATTTTCAAAAACTGCGGGCCATATGCCGCCCGGTGCAACAGGAAAAATTTGATAGCATCATCCAGGAAACTTTAAGGCGTATGGGTGGGCCAAAAAGGCCGCCGGTACCGACTCCTGGAATGGAGCGTGGGGAAGGAGGGCCGCCTCATTAATAAGCGCATTATTATTTTAGCCATTAAACTAATAAAAATTAAAATTGTCAAAGCAAAACCCTCAGCAAACTATAATTCTTTAACCATTAACTAATAAACCCTAACCATGACGAAAGTGCAAGCCATCCTGGGATCCATATTTGTTTTACTGATCATTGCTGTAAGTTGCTCAAAAAATGAAACAATACCTGTTGTTCCAATAGTTACAGATCCTTATGCAGCTATTAAGCTTGCATTCGGAATAAATATTGACCCGAATAATCTCTCCAATTATGCCAACCAGGGAAAACCGGCATACATCAATAAAGACAATACCGGTGCCAATACGATCACCAATGCCAAAGCTACTTTGGGAAGGGTTTTGTTTTATGATAAGAATTTAAGCATTGATAATACGATTTCATGCGGCAGTTGTCATAAACAACAGTTTGCATTCAGCGATACGGCTATTGCCAGCGCCGGTGTGGCGGGTGCTGTAACAGGCAGGCATTCTATGCGGCTGATCAATTCACGCTATGCTGTTGAAACAAAATTTTTCTGGGACGAAAGAGCGGCAAGTTTGGAGCAACAAACAACAACACCTGTAAAAGACCATGCTGAAATGGGGTTCAGCGGATTGAGTGGAAGGCCGGGCATGGCTAACCTGCTTGTAAAACTACAGGCTGTAAATTATTACAACGAGCTTTTTAAATTTGTTTATGGCGATATCAATGTAACAGAACCACGCCTGCAGGAATGCCTGGCGCAATTTGTAAGAAGTATCCAGTCATTCGATTCTAAATACGATGCCGGCAGGGCAGCGGTGGCAAATGACAACCAGCCTTTCCCGAATTTTACCGCAATGGAGAACCAGGGCAAGCAGTTGTTCATAAATGCGCCGGTATTTGATCCAAACGGTAACCGTATTGGTGGCGGTGCTGGCTGCAATGGCTGCCATAACGCACCCGAATTTGATATTGCCCCCAATGCTGGTAATAACGGAATCATCGGTAAAATATCCGGGACAGGAATTGATATAACGGTTACGAGGGCCCCAAGTTTACGTGATGTGACCAATACAGCCGGCATTGAGAACGGGCCATTGATGCATACCGCAAACCTCGGCCTTTTACAAAATGCCGTGGGCCATTATAATACCATCCTCCTTGCTCCGGGTAATACCAATCTCGATCCAAAGCTCAGGCCAAATGGTTTTGGGCAGCACCTTAATCTTACCGGGGCAGAAATGAGTGCACTGGTTGCATTTATTAAAACCTTATCAGGCACAAATGTTTATTCAGATAAAAAATGGAGCAGTCCTTTTTAATTAATATATACTAAAAACAAACCAATATGAAATTACTGATCCAGGCTTTGATCTTTGTAATGACCATCTTTGCATTTTCATGTTCTAAAAGTGGCAGCTCGAACGGCGGTGGAACTACTCCTGCAACTGCAAGTATTACTGCATTAAATTGTCCGGCTATTTCCTTTAATGCAACAGCAACTGCCAATGTTGCCTTTTCCGCAACTGCATCTGTTCCCTATACCGGTGGTAATGCTGCTGCTTATGCTGCAGGTTTAGCTATTTCATCAACAGGTGTGACGGGTTTAACTGCTACATTAGCAGCAGGTACTTTAGCTAACGGTACAGGTAACCTTTCTTTTGCGCTGACGGGAACTCCCGCAGCAGCGGGTACAGCCAACTTTACAGTAAGTTTTGGCGGCCAAAGCTGCAGTTTTGCATTAACCGTAAATCCTGCCGGACCAACTACGCCAACAATTTCGGCACTGGCTTGTGGAAGCGGTTCTTTTTCTGCAACAGCAACTGTTGGTATAGCCTATAGTGCTACGGGTACAGTTCCCTATAATGGCGGAAATGGTGCTGGTTACATTGCGGGGTCTGCCATTGCTTCCACAGGAGTAACAGGGCTTTCTGCCATACTTATGCCAGGCACACTTGCAAGCGGCACAGGCAATCTTTCATACACCGTAACCGGTACAGCATCAGCAGTAGGTACTGCAAATTTTGCGATCAGTTTCGGCGGACAAAGTTGTACACTGAGTTTAACTGTGAACAGTACGGGCGGCGGGCCAACATTACCTGCAGTTTATAATAAGATCTACGGAGCTACGAGCATTACCTTTGACGGTACCTGGGTAACTATAAAATATAATGCATTGCCCGATCATAAAAGCATTTACTATCCAACTGCAAACCCGTTGTACGAAAACTTTAGCGGAACTACTTTTGGTGGAGTAACTTTTGTAAAGAATCCAAATACTATTGCAACACAAAATATAACGCTTAAGATCCCGGTTAATCCAGTTATGGCAGCAACACATGCCGCAACGCCCGGAGGTGTAATTGGTGTGGCATTAAATGGCGTACCATTTTTTAATCAATATGCCGCAGGAGGCTCTCCTTTAACCAATGAGATAGCAGGCTTTGACCAATGGTGGGGACATCCTCAAATGTCAGGCATGTATCACTACCATGTTGAGCCTAAATATTTAACAACGGTAAAAGCAACCCCCGCTTCATTAATGGGTTTCCTGTTAGACGGATTCCCCGTATATGGACCTAAGGAAGAAAATGGAAACGACCCCACAGGCCTGGATGTTTACCATGGCCACACACATGTAACGGCTGATTATCCTGCGGGCATGTACCATTATCATTTTACAACGGCTGCACCATACCTTAATGGGAATGGATTTTATGGAACAGCAGGAACAGTAACACAATAATTTTTTTTATAACCCGGCTTTTGTAATACACTTAACTTCATTTGTAAAATTATTCAACAGCACAGTGATCTTATGAAGCACCAGATAATTACAAAAGCCGGCCTCTTTTTTTTGTGCCTTTCTTTTGTACATGCATGTGCTCCCAAAAAAAAAGCGATAAAAATTACAGTTCCGGAAATAAAAATTGCGAAGACAGTTCCGCTTATTTATGTTAGTGAATTTGACAAGGATCTTTCAAAACACCAGGACACTGTATTTTACAAAGGTCAATTCTTTACCGGTTACCGGTTTGCGCTTTATCCAAATGGCGATACAGCCATATTGCAATCTTATTTTAACGGGGTAGAAGAGGGCTTTCAAAAGAAATGGTATCCCAACCGCCAGTTACAGGAAGAACGGTTTTATATTAACGGTAAAAAAGAAGGTATGCATAAAGGCTGGTGGGCAGATGGGAAAGAAAGATTTTTATTTACCGCTAATGGTGATAAGTATGAAGGGGAGTTTAAAGAATGGTATGTCTCCGGCTTACTGGGAAAATATTTTCATTATACAAACGGGAGGGAAGAAGGCAGCCAGCGACTTTGGTGGGATAATGGTTCCGTTAGGGCTAACTATGTGATCAGGGAAGGGAAAAAATATGGTTTAATTGGTTTAAAAACATGCGTCAATCCTTATGATTCAATTGCGAAGAAATAGTTGCCTGTTCTTATTGCTCTCCATGGTTGCGTGTAAAAGCAACCCAGTTGATAAAGGCCTGGCACTTCCATTCATAAACAAGCCCGATTTTACCCCGGAATGGATCGCAGCAAATGACCCTGCATATAAAAATATTCATACCATCCCTGGTTTTTCTTTTACCAACCAGGATGGAGAAACGGTAACAGAAAAAAATGTGGAGGGTAAGATTTATGTGACGGATTTTATTTTTACACGTTGTGGAGGAATATGTCCTGTTATGACTACCAACATGGCCACCTTGCAGGAAAAGTATAAAACCGATGATGCGATTTTATTGCTCTCACATTCTGTAACACCTAAAATGGATAGTGTGGCGGTTTTAAAAAGATATGCTGAAGCAAAGGGCGTCATCAGCGGCAAATGGCATTTGCTTACCGGCAACGAAGACCAGATATATGCACTTGCAAAAAAACAATATTTTGCCGGTGACAGCATTGGCTATTACCAGGCCGGCAACGAGTTTTTACACACTGAGAATTTTATACTGGTGGATAAGCATCGCAGGATAAGGGGTGTTTACAATGGTACACTTGCTTTAGAAATGGAGCGGCTGATGGATGATATTGCTACGTTAAAAAAAGAAGATTAAGTAAGGATTTTCTGTGCAAATATTTTGCCACAGAGGCAATCCAAGTTTTGCCTGAGGCAAAAATATGCTTGCTTTGGAAATGAAAAGGTTGACGGATGATATTGCAACGTTGAAGAAGGAGGAGTAAGGCTGCCCTGTCATGCTGAGGCACGAAGCATCTCATACAACCGATGGGATGAAGTTAGGAGATGCTTTGTGCCTCAGCATGACAAAGATCAGTTTTCATAATGGGCTGTTATTATAAAAGAGATCTGCGTTAAGCATTTCAAATTTGCGTAAAGAGCTTTTCGAAGTATCTGCGATTCTATCTCGCGATCTCGATCTTCACTTTCTTATTTTTGATTTTTTCATTTTTAATTAACTCCAGTACATGTCCAACCTTTACTTTACGCACAGCAACGAAACTGAAAAAGTCTTTCACTTCAATGATACCGATGTCTTCTTTTTTTAATTCTCCTTTTTTAGAAAGGAAGCCAACAATATCGATCTTATTCACTTTATCTTTTTTACCGGCAGCTATAAATAAGGTGCTCCATTTTGGTTTTTCCGGTATGGGATGTTCTTCCGTGATCTCAACATCTTCAACAGAACCAATATATTCCGGTAATTTTTCTTCAGGCGATAAAATTAAAACAGCCGTGCCGCTGGCATCCATACGGGCTGTACGGCCATTGCGGTGTGTAAATGCAGCTTCTGTATCGGGCAAATGATAATGAACAATGTAGCGTATGTTGGGAATATCCAATCCACGTGAGGCAAGATCTGTGGTTACCAGGATATTGCTGGTGCCATTACGGAATTTGCAGAGGGCACTGTCTCTTTCCTGCTGCTCCATGCCACCGTGATAAAAAACATTCAGTATACCTTTTTCAGTTAATAGGTTGCTGGTTCTCTCAACTGCTACCCGGTGATTACAAAATACAACTGTAGAGCGGTTGCCTAAATAACAGATCAGAGTAAACAGCGTATCAATTTTGTCTTTATCCGGGCTGAAAATGGTTTTTACTTCAAGCATATTATCTGCTGCAGCTGCTTCCGGTAAAAAATCAAGTCGTACAGGATCTTTTAAACCAATAAAATCAGGTACCGGCACCGCATAGGTTGCTGAAGTAAGAATTCTTTTTTTAACATTTTTAAGAGAGCCGATGATATAAGACATCTCTTCGGTAAAGCCCAGTTCCAGCGATTTATCAAATTCATCAAGCACCAGGGTTGTTATATTATCCAGGTCAAAATTATTGCGGCGGATATGATCCGCTAACCGGCCGGCCGTACCGATTATCACAGCAGGGGCCTGTTTCAAATTATTCTCTTCCGTTTCACGCTTATGGCCGCCGTAACAAAGCGTGACCTTAAAGCCCGTCTGCATTTTTCGAAATACGTCATCTATCTGTATGGCCAGCTCACGGCTTGGCACGATGATCAATGCCTGTACATTATTGATCTCCGGATCAAGTGTTTCCAGTAACGGTAATAAAAAAGCAAGGGTTTTACCCGAACCGGTAGCTGATAAGAGTACTACATTATCATTGTTGGCATTAGCTTCCAGCGAAGATTGCTGTATCTCATTCAGCCCCTCAAAGCCGAGGCTGTTTAAAATAAGCGGTATATTAATTTGTTGCATAACTGCAAAAATACGCTTAGTTAGGGGGATGGGCTAATTCTTAATGATCTGCTTTCGCCAGGAGCGAAAACAGTACAGGTAATAAGATCAGTAAAGCATACAATTAAAATTTAATCCGCCAGTATATACCTGTACAAAGTTTTTTTGCAGGAGAATTGTAAACAGCAATAAAATCGATTTAAAGACAGTACAGTTTACCCTGTATAAGAATTATAACTATTTTGCTACAAGGCAAATCCAACGCTGATACCGCCCCAGCGATGATATTTACCCGTCCGGAATTCTTTGGTTAGGAGCGATTGGGTGTAAGAAAGATAGAGTTTTTTAAAATTTACAATGATACCGGCATCTGCCTGGAAAGTCAGTCTTGTAACATCAGTACCGGCAATGGTGTAAGGATCATTCCGGGAGAATAAACCACCCTGCATGCCGGCATCATAGATTATACCATTCATTCGCCCCTGTGCGTAAAAATAATACTCAGCTTTTCTTTTTTCATTATTAACAGGCTGGTATCTTTTATTAAAACGTCCGGCCATAAAATTAAATCCGCCGCTGAGTTTGTCATTTAACGTTCCCAACCTTGCTTCGGCTGCAGTATTGAGTAAAAAGTAATTGCCTGCGCTAACCAATTGTCTTTCGTAATTCAATTGATAGTTAAGGATGATGTCGTTTTTAGTCTGGTGTTGCCAGCCATGCGGAAGCGGATTTTTTAACCACCTGTGAATATTATACTGAATATCGTAGCCCAAAGCTGCCGGGCCCATTACACCAATACTGAATGCAGTTGCTATTTGTTGCTTATGCAACTCATCTATTTGTATTAAAAATGTTTTTAAGGAAATAGCGGCATGAAAAGGCCTGTCACCATACAAGATACTATCGCTTAAAATAGTAGTAGGGGTGTAGCCCATTAAATTAAAGCTGACCCCATATTGGGGAACGGTTTCAAAAGGCTTCCACAGCAATTTCGTCAGGGGAAACCTTTTTATTGAAGGGTGAACATACTCCAGTGTGATCCCCTGGGAGTAGTATTCATCCGATTTTGTAAAATAATCGTTGTCATAATGAAAGCGAAAATAGCTGTCACGGCTAAGGTTCCTGAAAGTGGAGCTGTTATCAATTAATTGCGCATTTGCAAAGCACCAACAGCAAACTAATAAAAAGCAGAAGACCGTTCTTAAAATTAATTTTATCACAAATGTATATACGGATAAAGTGTAAGGGAAGATGTGGATCCTTTCGCCCGGATATTATTCAACTGTACTGTTCATTCCTTCTGAAGCAAGAGCGAAAACCAGTTTCAACACATCAGCTGAAACAGTATCACGCTTTAAAATCTGCATATAACATTCCAAATATCATGTATGGTCTCATCAACAGGCTTTATATCACTATCTTCGGAATTTGTTGTTGTGCCTGCAATATAAGTGGGTAAATTTTCCACAATGATCTACATGTATGTAATTATGCAACACGGTGCCTTCTTGATCGTCTTTTAGGAAAAAGTATATCATAAGCTGTTTCATAGCCTTCTTCCGAAACCCTTGCCCGTTTTGACTTTTCGTTAGATTTAGATAAAATATAAATAACGGTACCTGCAATTATGGTTACAGATGTAGCAATAATAAAAGTATAGGTCATGTCGTTTTTCTTATTAGAAAAACAAAATAAATGCCAATTTGAATAACATGCAAATCCACACCATTATCATAATATTAAAATACACAGATAAACCGGGTGTATTATTATTTCCGTTATTTTGGAATTTCAAAACTCCCAAAAAAAAATAATATCTTGTTGATGTATATTTCACTTTACTGTCAAAATTTGCTGTTTATTTTTTGTGATTGGACTGTTACAAGATTAGCAACGTGGTTAAAATAAGATGCCATTATAAACATATTATATTATTCATTATCAAATAGTTACTTTCAAAAAATACCTATAATTAACATTATGTTAAATAGGCGCTGCGCTTTCAATACAGTATTGCACCCGTGCCACCTCAGAGCGAAGATATTTGCGTAGATTGTAGCGACTAAAATAAGTAGTATGATAAAGTTTAAACCTGCTCATGTAAATAATAACACAGGAACAATTGATTCAATGATGGAAAATTTCCATGCTATTGCTGAAAACAAGGTTGCTAACCAATTAAACGAAAAGGACATAAAATTTTCATGTATCCTACACCCTGTAACTGAATCAATAGTTTTGGTTGATATGAAAGAAGATAAAATGAAATTTGAAATACAGACTTGTTGCTGTGATGAATTTAAGCGAAAGCTTGAGCAGTTTCTTGCTCGCCAATAAATTCTGGATTAATTTTTACTTCAAAGTTGTTAAGCTTTTCAAAAGCCGATTTCAATTGGATTGACAGATTTTTTATTTCTGAAACAATCTGGTCTAATTCATCTAAGTTTTCAATAAACATTGGTAGATATTATGTAGCTAAGATACACGACAAATGGCAGGTTTCAAAGTAAAATGTGAGGTATTTTTAGGATTTTTTCAAAATCCCACTCCGTGAGCTTCGCAAATACTGAATTGAAAGCCCCTCTGCTTGCCGCCACGCTACATGAGAAAAGTTGAAATACCAAGATAACTTTTCTCCCCTCCCACAGGCTAACCTAAATAACATAACGTATAGTTATACAAATCGTTAGTTATATTATTATTGCCGCTTCGCTGTTGTGAAGGTTATTGCGATTTTATCCTACGTACCCAATGTCACGGATAAAATCGCAATAACCTTCATCGGTAACTAACGTCTTCGTATAACTTCTCATTATGTTAAATAGGCGCTACGCTTTATTTTATTTACCCTGCCACTTTAAATTTGGTTTCGTCTTTATTATTGTTACTAAAAACCCGCCTTACGTGGCGGGGCAATATCAAACTAATTAAGGCAATTATTTAAGCGTAAAGCTTTTGTTGATCCCTTCTGCCGAATTTCCACCTACCATAATATCAAAATCGCCGGGCTCAATTACAAAAGCTCCTGTATTGTTATAAAAACCCAGTTCGGCTGCGGTTAATGTAAATTCTACCTGGCGGGCTTCACCGGGCTTCAGGCTAATTTTACTGAAGCCCTTTAATTCTTTAACCGGCCTTACCACGCTGGCTGTTTTATCCCGTATATATAATTGAACAACTTCCTCCCCATCCAATTTGCCTGTATTGGTAACGGTAGCAGTTACTTTAATATTGGCTGGGTTCGTATCATTTATTACCAGGTTACTGTATGCGAAGCTGGTGTAGCTTAAGCCAAAACCAAATGGGTACAGTGGTTTATTGCTTTCATCGGCATAATGGCTCCAGAAAACCTCGGGCTTTGGCCCCGGGCGGCCTGTGTTGTATGGATTGTAATAAATGGGTACCTGCCCCACACTACGTGGAAAGGTCATGGGCAGCTTGCCTGATGGGTTGTAATCACCAAATAATACCTGAGCAATGGCATTGCCGGTTTGACTACCCAGCTGCCAGGCTTCTACAATGGCGGGCACATGATCATCGGCCCAGGGAATAGCCAGCGGCCTGCCATTCATAAGTACCAGTACAATATTCTTATTTACCGCATATACGGCTTCTAAAAGCTGCTGCTGAACACCTGGCAGATCTAATTTCGTGCGACTGCGGCCTTCTCCGCTCTGAAAACCATGTTCGCCTAATACCATGATTACCAATTGGGAACTCCTGGCTAATTGAACTGCTTCCTTAAACCCACTTTTATCGGTTTCATTTATTTTTACTTCATTTATAAAGTCTGTTTTGCCAATTTCGAGGTAGGCTCCTTTTGCATATCTGATGTTGCTTGTATATTTTTTAAGACCTTCCATAACCGAAACGGCGGTATTATCATCGCTGCCAATGCGCCAGCTACCCAGCGGGCTATTCTTATCATTGGCCAGGGCGCCAATTACCGCAATTTTCTGCTGGTTTTTAGCCAATGGCAACAAAGGCCTGCCACCACCCTTTATAGATGTGTTTTTAAGTAATACTATTGACCTTTTGGCTACATCCAGCGCTGCTATAGCGTGTGCGGGGTTATAAATTAGCACTTTTTCACGGGCCGAATCACAGTATTTATAAGGATCATCAAACAAACCCAGCCTGAATTTTACCCTTAATATTCTTCTTACCGCATCATCTACAAATTTAATATCCACTTTTCCGGTTTCAACCAGCTCTTTCAGGTAAGTTACATAAGCGTAAGATTCCATGTCCATATCGCTGCCGGCATTGGCGCTTAGTTCGGCGACCTGTTTCAGGTCACGGGCAAAGCCGTGATCAATCATTTCCATGCCCGAGCCCCAGTCGGACACCACAAAGCCATTAAACTTCCAGGCATCTTTTAAAATATCCCTTTGTAGCCATTTATTGCCGGTTGCCGGTACCCCGTTCAAAGTATTGAAGGAGTTCATGACGGTTTGTACGCCGGCATCTACCGCTGCTTTAAATGGCGGCAGTATTACATTGTAGATGGTTGATGTACCGGCATCTACAGTATTATAATCCCTGCCTGCCTCGGCAAAACCATAGCCTGCAAAATGTTTGGCGCAGGCGGCAATGGTATTATTGGCAGCCAGGTCATCGCCCTGGAAACCTTTGATACGGGCTAAACCTATTTTTGTTCCAAGATACGTGTCTTCTCCTGCCCCTTCCATTACCCTTCCCCAGCGGGCATCACGGGTAATGTCCACCATGGGCGCAAAGGTCCAGTTTATGCCTGCAGCCGATGCTTCAATAGCAGCAATACGTGCCGATCTTTCGATAGCTACCAGGTCCCAGCTGGCAGCTTCACCCAGCGGTATGGGAAAAAGGGTTTTGTGTCCGTGTATAACATCGTAGCCAAATAAAAGCGGAATACCCAGGCGGGTTTCTTTTACGGCTATCTCCTGTAGTTTGCGCACATTTTCGGTTCCTTTTACATTTAAAACAGCGCCTACCATGCCTTTGCGCAGGTGATCGTACTTGCGTTTAGCATCGCCGGCTTGGGGTACAGGACCGGTTATTTCCCAAAAACCATTGTATTGGTTCATTTGCCCCACTTTTTCTTCCAGGGTCATTTTTTCCAGCAGTATATTTATTTTTTCTTCCAGCATAAATGGCTCCCGTACGTTGTTTTGTGCTTTAACAAAGGTATTAACGGTTACCAGGCAAATAATGAATAGAAAAACTGATATTTTAGAAAAGGTATGGTTCATTAATTTAAAAACTTAAGGGTTGAATAAAAAGCGGAGGTATCTACCTGGATAAGTGGACACGATCCGCTTAATAACGATTGCTAAATGAGAAAACTAACTGCCGTGCACTAACTCATTTTGCAATCAATGTTTATTTATTTTCATGCAGAGGACGCTGTGAGGAGCCGATAAAACAGAGACCGCTCTGCGGCCGCCGCTCCTTTGCGATCTCTGTGTGAAACTCATTTTACTGATAGACTCTAACATAATCAACTTCAAAAGTGGCCGTGTTAAATGCAGGGTCAACCGGACCACCAAAATTGCCACCCATGGCCATATTTAATAAGATGAAAAAGTTTTGATTAAATGGCAATGCGGCTGAATTAGCAACCGTATGAAACAATTGGGCATCTACATAAATTTTAATGCTTGATGCCGACCATTCAACCGCATAGGTATGGAAAGCTGTTGTGGCATCAGGCACCATGATGGTACCACCATCGGCATTACCACCTGAACGGCCGGGATAATGCAGGGTGCCGTAAATTTTATTCAGGTCGCGGCCCAGGTGCTCAACAATATCTGTCTCACCACAGGCAGGCCAACCTACAGTGCCAATATTATCACCCAGCATCCAGGCTGCAGGCCAGGTACCAACACCCGTTGGGAATTTGGCCCTCACTTCTATCCTGCCGTACTTAAAAGAATATTTATTTTTAGATAATAAACGGGCCGATGTATAAGCACTACCCATATAATTTTCTTTAAGCGCAATTATCTTTAACACACCGCCCTGTACAATGGAGTTCTCGGGCCTGGTGGTATAATATTCCAGCTCGTTGTTGCCCCAGCCACCGCTGCCAGTACCGGTTTCGTAACCCCATTTGGCAGGGTCGGGTGCGCCGTTGGTATTAAATTCATCACTGAACACCAGTACCGGTGCCCCACCACCTGTAGTATTCACAGTTACCTGTATTGATTTGCTGATGGTTAAACCCGAACTGCTTTTTGCCGTAACAATTACCGTATAAGTAATGTTACCGGCTGTGGTATATTGATAGGTAATTAAACCACCCGGAACCGTTGCTATAACACCATTGCCATATTCATAAATATAGGTAACTGCATTGGTTGCGCTTGCCGTAAAGGCAACATTCCCACTACCATCGGTGCTTGCTGTGGCAGTTAGTACCAGGTTGGTTGGCGCTGTTTGTGTGGCACCGCCTGTGCCTGAGTTCCCTTTACTGCAGCTAATCAATACTATAAAAATAAAAACCAGCGTGCTTATATTTTTTGCTAAACTCATGTTTCTTATTTTTTAATTAGTTTTTGATACCAGGAATTACCATCGGAACCGATGTTGCGTAAACTCATCTGCGTATCGGTTATGGATAGAATTTCATAAGTAATTCCGCCGGTTCCAAAATTGATGATGCCATTACCGGGTACGGTAAATTGGATACGGGTAGACTGTGCCGGTGTAGAGCCCGAAGTTGCATCCATAAATATCAACGATTTTAAACCCCCGGTATTAATGGGATAACATCCATCTCCCCCTGTAAAACCATAAAATGCTGTAGATGCTCCAATAGAAAAAGAAGCACCCTTATTATCGATGGATAATTTTACATTGTCGTTGGCATCTTTAGAAAAAGTGATGTCATCATCATAGGCACATGCCTCCCTTGAATTGGGAGTTGCCGCATACCAGATGGGTGAAAATTCATTATTAGGCCCTACTCCAAAGTGCCCGGGCGCATCATGATCTGTTTGCCATACTTTGGATGAGCCATTGGTGAGGTTCTGTAAAATGTTAGCCGGTATCTGAAAGTTTACAAACACTTTTACCTTTTTGGTAACCGTACTCATAACGCCTGCTGTGCCAATGGCATTTACTGTAATATTATATTCGGCAGTACCGGGGGCTCCATACTTATAGGTTATTTTACCTGTTGGAACCATCTGCGGTGCAGTACCATCACCAAAATCTATTTTATAAGTAAGGGCATTGGCTGCAGTTATAGTTATATCTACTTTACCGGTTCCGTTACCAAAAGGGTTAGCGGCATCGGTACCAACCACCACCGTAGTAAGAACAAGACCTGTTGGTGTTATAATATTACCAAGTGTATATTCTGCTTTTTTACAACTGCTGAAAACCACAGTAAGCAAAAAGAGCGCAATGAATGATCTTTTAATCGTTATCATAATCTTGATTTTAAAAAATTAATTAAGTCTGATGTCGTCAAAATAAAAGGTATAGTTTGGAGATCCGTCTCCTGCTGTACCCAGGTCAAAGATCAATACCACTTTTGAATAGGAATTGCCTACGTTGATTGCCGAAAAATCGAAGGTTAATTCTTCCCAGGTGTTGGCCGTGGTGGTGGTTGCTTCTCTTTCAAAACTGATACCACCGTTGGTGGCGTTCTCAACCTTAAGCAACAGCTTCGCCCCTATTCTTGGAGAATATACTTTTACTTTAAATATTTTTAACACAGAAAAATTAATGGGATTAACCAGTTCTAAAAAGCTGCCCGCCCAAACTTCGGGTGCGCCTTTTACCATTTTACCTACTTTGGTACTGGTGTTAATACCCGATGCATTTGGATTATTTACAACAGTGGCAGTTGCACCACCAAAATTTATAAATGGATATGGATATGTGGTTGATTGAAAATCTATCGGTAGTGCCAGGTAATTAGGTGTTGTGTTTACTGCCAGGAAGCTAACATCATCCCAATAAAATATTTTACCGGTTCCGGCATTTCCAAAATCGAAGAAGATGGAAGCCATGTTGTAGGTGTATGTAAGATTCAGTGCCGCAGTTCCCGATGACTGGTTGGCAAAATCGAATACCAAAGTTTCCCAGGTATTGGCAGCCTGTGTCATGGCTTCAGTTTCAACAGAACGGGTATTGTTGTTGCGGTCTTCTACTTTTAGTCTTACCCTTATGCCTGCTGCAGGCGAATAAACCCTTACACTCATTTGTGTTTTGGTTGCCGTAAACGGAAGGTTTGTTGTAAAGCCTGCACCAATGGTAGTGCCGGCCCATGTTTCGGCACCGTTAACCTTGGTTGTTCTCTTTACAGTATTGGCACCATTTGTTGGATCAACTGCTGCTACACTCTGGTTGTTTCCAAAATCAACAACCTCGTAATTAACGCCGGGCAGATCAAAAGTTACAGGCAAAGCCAACAGGCTAACGGGCATCTGGTTTACCAAACGGATATCATCAAACAGCCAGGTAAAATTAGGCGACCCATCTCCTACTGTTCCTAAATCAAATATCAAAACAACTTTTGAATAAGAGTTACCGGTATTGATGGTTCTGAAATCGAATGCCATATCTTCCCAGGTATTGGCCACAGTGGTGAGTACTTCTTTTTCAAAAGAGATCCCGCCGTTGGTTAAGTTTTCTACCTTCAATAAAACCTTGGCACCAACTCTTGGTGAAAATACTTTCATCCTGAAAACTTTGTTTGCCGAAAAATCGATTGGCCCGCCAAGGGTTAAAAAACTACCAGCCCATACTTCGGGAGGATTTTTAATCATGCGGCCAACATTGGCACTGGTGTTAATACCGTTGCTTTGCGGATTGGCAATTTTGGTTGCCGTAGCACCACCAAAATTTGTAAAGGCATAATTTACAGTTGCCGACTCAAAAGTTATCGGTATTAAAACGGGATCTACAATAGTTACAGTGGTTGTGTAAGTTGTGGTTGCAGCGCCACCGCTATATGCTACCACTTTTAAAGTATAAGTACCTGTAGAAGCATACACATGGCTTATCGTTTGACCTTCTAAAAATGATTGGCCCGGTTCATTGGGAACATCGCCCCAGAATACTTTAAAATTTGTTTCGTACAAAGCAGTAGCTGAAACATTTAGTTTAAAATTGTTTGCCGCATCAATAGCCCAGTTAACCACCAGGTTTTCAGGAGCACGGAAAGAAACGGTCAGTTGCTGTATCAGTTCAGTTGTTTTACCATTAACTGCATGGCCTACAATTTTTACATTATATACCCCTTCGGCATATATATGTGTTGTATTTTTTCCGGCAGACAGGTTAACAGGGGTTGTTGTAGCATCACCATAATATACATCATAGTAAATGGCACCTTCGCCATTTGGTGTAATGGTTACCAGGCCTGTGTTATCCTGTGTAATATTAAATATCACAGACAGGTTAGCAGGTGCAGCTGCAGCATCAACAAACGAAAGATCATCGTATGTTGTTTTTTTACAACTACCCAGTACCAGTAGCAGGAAACAGGCGCTGAAGAAATATTTTAAAGCATTCATGATCGTTATTTTTAGTTAGTTAAAGATTAGTATCCTGGGTTTTGTGTTAAACCCGCCAGGTCAACTTCGCCCTGTGGTATAGGAAACAGTTCGTGTTTTCCGGCAACAAATCCTAATGGCCCCAATACTGAAGTGGCTTTACCGGTTCTTACCAGGTCAAAAAAGCGTTCGCCTTCCATGGCCAGTTCCAGTCTTCTTTCATTCAGGATGACATCATACAAAGTGGTGCCTGTTGCAGTAATATCATGTAACAGGTCTCCAAAAGCACGGCGTCGAACCAGGTTCAGGTATGTTTGTGCCTTCACATCGTTACTTGATTTATTGAATGCTTCGGCCGCCATCAATAACACATCTGCATATCGAATGGTGCGGAAATTATTTGAATAGTTTAATTCCACCTGCCCGGAAGTTTCGCCTTTGCGTGGTAAATATTTTTGATTGTACAAACCGGTGTTTTGGTAAGGCGCTACCTGGTAAGTAATATTTAATGCGGGGTTTGCAATTTTATATGCTTCAATATCCAACACGGTTACAGCTTTTCTTTTATCCCCTGCGGCATAAGCGGCTGCCAGGTTTTGTGTTGGTAAATTGGTAGTCCAGCCGGGGTTGTAAGGCATGGCAGCAGAACCCTTTAAACCACGTACACCACATTGCTGTACCGAATAATTTCCCTGTCCACGGGTAACATGCCCCCAATCGTATGTAGCCGAACCGTTGGAATATTGTATCTCAAAAACAGACTCTGGCCCATTTTCTCCACTTGGTAAAAAGATCGAATTGAAATCGGAAACTAAAGAATATACATTTGAATTAATTACATTATCCAGCATGGCAGCAGCCGGCGCAAATTTATTTTGATACAACAATACCTTACCCAATAAAGCCTGTGCGGCATTTTTGGTTGCCCTTCCGCTTTCTGCCTGCACAACCGGTAAAACAGCGATCGCATTGGTTAGGTCAGTTTCAATTTGTTTGTACACATCGGCCTGGATTGCTCTTGAAAGGGTACCCAGGTCTGCTATTGTTAAACGCTTATCAACAAACAGGGGTACACCACCAAACATTTTTACCAATGTGAAATAATAATATGCCCTTACAAAATATACTTCGCCGTATAAAGCGTCTTTACCCGGAAAGGTAATGGTTTCGCCAGCGGGATTTTTATCTTTATACTGGTGCATGTAATTAACACGGTTAATACCTTCGTAACAAGCCTGCCACAGATCGGCTGTTGTACTGTTAACAGGTGTGTGGGTGAAATTATTGATCTGCTGTAATGAAAGTACATCAGATGCACTTTCGCCCCCTGTCACCGAATTATCGGAAATGATATCCCCTACCGGAACAACCTGGTTGAGCCATTGCAGCGGTGCATAAGCACCTACGGCTATTGACCTGTAATCTGCTTCGCTCTTAAAATATTCCTGGTCAGTGATCTTAAAGTCATCTTTAGGGTCATAGTCAACCCATTTGTTACAGGCAGTAAGCATACTACCTGCGAGCAGGAGTCCTAATATTTTAATCTGTAAATTTTTCATTTTACTATTATTTATTGAATGAATTAAAATTTGATATCAAGTCCTACAGAATAAGTTCTTGCCTGTGGATATGCACCACGGTCAACACCAACATCAGAAAGTCCGGCAGATATTTCGGGATCGAAACCGGAATATTTTGAAAATGTGAATGCATTTTTTACCTGCCCGTATAACCTTACACTTGTAAACAATTTTTTAATTGGCCTAAGCTGAAAATTATAGCCCAGCACAATGTTCCTCACTTTTATAAAAGAACCATCTTCTACATACCTGTCGGATACTCTTGCATTGTTGTTTGGATCGGTAAACGAATACCTTGGATTGTGTGCATCATTGGTTGTTCCGGGACCGGTCCACCTGTCAAGCACACTTCTGAATTTATTGGTATAGTTTGCATTTCTTTCGAGCGCACGATACACATCATTGCCGGAAGAAGCATAGGATAAAACCGAGAGATCAAAGTTTTTATATTCGAGGTTCAGATTCCAGCCCAGGGTAAATTTTGGAAAAGGATTTCCGATCTGTGTCTGATCTTTAGAATCAATTACACCATCGCCATTTAGATCGGCAAATTTTATATCACCGGCCTGTGCACCTGGCTGCAGCGGGCTTGCAGAAATTTCAGCTTCTGTTTGAAATATACCGAGTGTTTTATAACCATAATAATAATAAGGTGTTTTACCTTTTTCAAATACACTTACTGTTTGAGATTGCCCGTTAAAATATGAACCTCCCACATTCCGGGCAGTACCCTCCTGGTTGGTGCCGGTAACCAGGTTCTTAACTGTTGTAAAAGTTACCGAGGTAGAAACTTTAAGGTCTTTACCAACTTTACTATTATAGCCTGCTGTGATATCAACACCACTTGTTTTAGTAGAACCGATATTGGCAAAAGGAGCCTGGAGACCGCCAAGCAGTATCGTAGGAAGTGATGCCTGGTAAATTAAACCCTTTGTGTTTTTCTGATAATAATCTGCAGCTATATTAAATTTATTTTTATAGAAATTCATGTCGAACCCTATATTCAGCTGCAGTTGTTTTTCCCAACCTATTTTTTCGTTTCCTAAAGAAGCCAGCGTAGATCCGGAAATAAAATTGTTGCCATAGGTATAACCAATACTGTTACCAGAGCCATACAAAGAAGCCAGGTAATCTGTCAGGATCGTTCTGTCCTGTGGCGTAACATTATCAGTTCCCAGTGATCCGTAGCTACCACGTATTTTAAGGAAGTCGATCATTTTTGATCTGAAAAAATCCTCTCTGCTAACTACCCATCCTAAAGAGCCGGAAGGGAAAACGCCCCACTTATTATCTTTACCAAATGAGGTAGAACCATCCCGGCGTGCAGTTATAGAGGCCAGGTATTTATCTTTATAATCGTAATTTATCCTGCCAAATAAAGAAGCATTTCTTTTTTCGTATTGATAATAATACCCTGTAGCAGCATTCAGGTTAGCGGGAGAATTTGTACCTGTTGCGGCAGTATAATCAGCAAAAGCCCAACTGTTAAACGGTACATCCTGCCTGTTGGTACCGGCAGTATTGCCGCTTGATTTTGACATAGAGAAACCTAACGTGGTTTCAAAGGAATGATTCCTTAATAATTTAAAATTATAGTTACCAAACAACTCATAGGTAAATTGATTGTAGTTTGCTTTTTCCTGTGCTACACTGTTGTGTTTGCCGGTAACCGTAGTACCATCTCCATTCATTGAATTATCTACATTATTCAACCCATAAAATACAAGCGGTGTAAATGTTTTGGCATTGCCATCATATTTGGTGTATCCAAAACGGGTGCTAAGCTTCAGGTTCTTAATTACTTCATATTGTAATTCAAATTTTCCGTAAATCTTATTACCTACATTTTTGTTGTATGTATTTTCCAGCTTGGTAAGCGGGTTAAATATCTCTGATAAAAGCAGGTTACTGAAACCATACTGACCAACGGTATTGGGTACGGCATTATAAACCGGTACCGTCGGATCGTAGTTTAAGGCACTGCCGATAATACTGTTGAAAGAATTTTCCTGGATACCCTTTGAGCTCAGGTTTACATAATTGGCATTTAAAATGAACTTAAGTTTTGATGTTAGATCAAAAGCCACATTGGAAGTAAAATTGATACGGTTAAACTTCGATTTATCTATACCGCCTACAATACCACCCTGGCTTAAATAAGCTCCCGATAAAAAATAGGTTATTTTGTCAGACCCACCTTTTGCAGTAATGTTATGCGATTGTATGGGCGCCTGTTTAAAGATCTCATTTTGCCAATTGGTTCCTTTTCCAATTACAGAAAGATCGGGAAAAACAATATTACCACCCGAAGTGGTGCTACCTTCATTAATAATGGCTGCATATTCAGCGGCATTTAATACCGGAACCGTGTTTGCAACTTCCTGTATACCGTAAGTACTAACAATATTAAACTCTGTCTTTTGATTCTTACGCCCGGCTTTTGTTGTTACTATGATTACACCATTACCACCACTTACCCCATAAATGGCAGCGGTAGCCGCATCTTTTAATACATTGATACTTTCTATATCACCGGGGTTTATTGAATTCAGATCAGCCTGTGATTGAGGCACACCATCAACAACGACCAATGGCCCGTTATTTCTATAAGAAGGAATACCTCTTATAAGTATCAGGGGTGACGCTCCGGGTGAACCGCTTTGAATAACATTTACACCGGAAGCACCCTGTATGGCATCTTCTACCCTTACCGGTTTCAATTTTGAAATGGCTTCTGCTTTTACGCCGGCTATTGCACCCGAAACCTTGGTTAACTTTTGGGTACCATAACCTATTACGACAACTTCATCCAGGTTTTTTAACGACTCTTCCAATAAAATGGTAACATCGCCGTCTTTGTTGATCTGGATAGTAGCCGGAGCATATCCAACAGAAGTAATGGTTAATTTACTTCCCTTTGGTGCCGAAATGGTAAAACTTCCTGTTGCGTCGGTTGTTGTGTTTGTTGAAGTGCCCAGAAGAATTACAGTTGCACCAATAACAGGGTCGCCCGTAACTGTGTTTTTAACTTTACCTGTGGTGGTAATGTTTTGCCCCATGGCCTGTTGAGAAATAATGCCCAGGAAAATACTCAGGCATATCATAGCAGTTTTTAATTTCATATAGCGGTCGTTTTATTGAATCAAAAAATAGCAGAATTCGAAATGTAAATGTAATTTGAACCACTTCAATTTTAAAATATTTAACCACTTCATTACTACATCAACATTTATAAAATGCTGATTTTTAAGTGATTTACACTACATCAATACTACGTCATATATTTTTTGTATAATTACACCCGACATTCTGTTATAAAACATGAAACAACTCCTTTTACTTTTTTGCTTTCCGCTGCAGGTAGTTTGCCAAAACACAATTGGCTTCCCGGATATTATTAATTATTCGAAACAAACCTATAAAGCGGGCCTGCAGAACTGGGATATTAAACAGGATAAGAACGGTATTGTTTACTTTGCCAATAATGAAGGGCTGCTGAGTTTTGACGGCAGCTTTTGGAATAATCACCCACTGCCTAATAAGACCAATGTGCGTTCGGTTGAAATAGCGCCGGGCAACCGTATATATGTTGGCGGACAGGATGAGCTGGGATATTTTGCGCCTGCTGCTAATGGCAGGTTATTCTATAATTCACTAATTGAACAAATTGCTGTCAAAGACAGGTCATTTGGCGATGTATGGGATATTGTGGCATTTAAGGGCAATATTTATTTCAGGTCATCTAAGAAAATATTTAAGTTCACCGAACGGGCTGTGGCAGTATTTAATGCCCCATCTGAATGGGATTACCTGGGGGAATGCAACGGAAAACTTTATGCACACGACTATGCCACCGGCCTGCTTAAATTCGAAAATGAGATCTGGGCACCGGTGTTTGCAGAGAATATCCTTCCTGTTAATGATCCGGTTACAGCGATCATATCCATACAAAAAGACAGCGCCATCATCACTACCTTAAAGAATGGGCTTTTTGTTTTATCCGACACACGCATTTCCCTTTTACAATCAGACAATAACCAGCGGTTTAAAAATGAAAGGATCTATGCAGCCACCTCTATCAATAAGGAATGGATCGCTTTGGCTACCAATAATAATGGTGTTTACATTACCGATACAAAAGGCAATATCATACAAAGTTTTACACGAACAGAAGGCCTTCAAAATAATAATGTTCTGAGTATTTTTTTAGACAATGAGCGGAATCTATGGCTTGGTCTCGATAATGGGATTGACCTGATCACCTACAATTCTTCCATCAAACAGATAAAACCCATGCTGCAGGATGGATCGGGATATAATGCCATCATATTTGACAGGCGATTATTTTTAGGCACTTCCAATGGTCTTTTCAGTGTGCCGCTGCAACAGGTGCAGGATATGAGTTTCAGCAGGGGCAGTTTTACAGCCGTAGCCAATGCCAAAGGCCAAACCTATAGCCTGGCCAATATCAACAGTCAGCTGCTGATGGGGCATCACGAGGGAGCTTTTACAATAAAAAATAATATTGCAAACACCATATCGCAAAACAAGGGGTTTTGGAACTTTGTGCCGCTTTCCAATACATTTCCCACGGGTCGCATTGTTGCCGGCGGGTATACCGGTTTAACCATTTTTGATTTTAGTAACGGGCAGTTCATAGATTCCAAAAAAATTCCCGGCTTTGAAGAATCATCACGCTTTGTAGAACTGGATAAAGACAGTAATATATGGGTATCGCACCCCTATCATGGTATTTTTAAAATGATGCATAACCCCGATGGCAGCTACAACACATTAACTTACAACGAAAAAAAAGGGCTGCCATCTTTATTAAACAACCATATTTACACCATTAAAAACGAGTTGGTTGTTGCAACTGAAAAAGGTGTTTATGTTCTTAATAAACAAAAAGATCTTTTTGAACCTTCGTCATTTTATCAAAAACTTTTAGGAGGGCAAAGTATCAGGTATCTAAAGGAAGACGGCAATGGCAATATCTGGTTCATACATGAAAAAACACTGGGTGTGATCGATTTTTCTAAAAAAGAGCCCTTGGTTATTTACCTGCCCGAATTAAATAATAAAATGCTCAGTGGATTTGAATTTATATACCCTGTAAATGAAAGCAATATTTTTTTGGGTGGCGAAAAAGGTTTTTACCATATCAATTACGAAAAATACAAACAAACTTTACCCCGGCTGCAGGTACAGGTAAGAACCCTGCGTATTATAAATATGACCGACAGCCTTTTGTTTGGCGGTTATTATAATAATGATAACCAGGTACAGGATGCAGATAACATACCTTCGATCAATTACCGCTGGAAAACACTTCGCATTGAATACTCCTCTTCGCTTTTTGGCAACAAGGCTAATCTTGAATACAGTTACCGGCTTAAAGGATATGATAACAACTGGAGCGAATGGACAAACAGAACGGAAAAAGAATACACCAATCTGCCGGCAGGTAAATTTAGTTTTGAAGTTAAAGTACGAAACAACCTGGGAAATGAATCAGAAGTAGCAACGTATACTTTTAATGTTTTACCACCCTGGTATAAAACCAACTGGGCAAAGGCATGCTACCTGCTTTTACTTATTGCGGGCCTGTATTTTTTATATAAATGGCAGACAAAAAAATTTAAACTGCAACAGGTTAAATATGAAGAGGAACAAAAAAGGCTTCGCTATATTCACGACCTGGAAATAGCCAAATCGGAAAGCGAGCTGGTTACCTTACGAAACGAAAAACTGGAAGCGGATATTAATTTTAAAAATTCAGAGCTAGCTTCTTCGGCCATGCACCTTGTAAAAAAAGGAGAACTTGTTTCTAAAATGAAAACAGAGCTGGCGCATATTATGAAAGACATCAGTAACCCACAGGCTGAGGCTGATCTGAAAAAAATGATAAAGTCTATCAGCGAAGATGATAATATGGACCAGGAGTGGGAAAATTTTACACTGCACTTTGATAAAGTACACAGTGATTTTATCAGCGCATTAAAAGAAAAACACCCGGGCATTTCCAATAATGAAATTAAGCTTTGTGCTTATTTGCGCATGAATTTATCTACAAAAGAAATAGCGCAGCTGATGAATATATCGGTTAGAGGTGTTGAAGTAAGCCGGTACCGGTTAAGAAAAAAATTAGAACTGGCTACAGAATTAAGTTTGTTTGATTATCTGATAAATATTCAACCAAAAAACTAAGCCCTTAACCCGTAGCAAAAATTGTTGGGAACATCAGGAGACCTGGTATCCACTAAACAATCTTGTATTTACGTGATTAAATTAACAGTGAAGCATATGTGTATTTTTACTCAATTAAGCAATGTGAGAGTTATATAAATATTACCTATCCAAATGTAACAATGGAAAAAAATAACCCCGCATCTTTGCCATGGTTTTTCAAGGATATTGGATTATTTACGGGGCTGGATATTTATCCTTGGCCCCTTTTTTTATGCCTGGTCGAAATAACGGGTATTAAAAAACCCAATATTGCTATTGGGTTTTCATTTTATAAACAGTAAACTATTTATAAACTATCGGTAGGGTCTGCTGGTTCTGTTGACTCTGCAGATCCGCTTGTATCACCAGTTTCAGTTTCTGTTCCTCCAATTTCCTCCGCAGCTATATCTTCAATTTCTTTTTCGTCAAGCTGCGTAATGGCTGCGATCTCATCGCCTTCATCAACCCTGATCAGTTTAACGCCCTGTGTTGCACGTCCCTGCTCGCTGATCTGGTTTACCGCCATACGAATGGTAATACCGCTTACGCAGGTGATCATCAGGTCCTCTGCCTCGGTTACAGCAAGCAATCCCACCAACGAACCGGTCTTTGCCGTAACACTGATGGTTTTAACTCCCTTGCCGCCACGGTTGGTAATGCGGTAATTGGCTTCACCGGTCTCCGGGTCATCCAGGAAAGTACGCTTGCCATATCCATTGGCACTAACCACCAATACAGTTTTCGTCTTATCTTCTACGTTTACACAGATCATACCCACCACTTCATCAGTTGCATCATCTACATCAATACCATTTACACCAATACCGCCACGGGCCGTTGGCCTCACTTTGGCTTCCGGGAAACGGATGGCCCGGCCACTTTTAACCGCCATCATGATCTCACAATTGCCATCGGTCAGTTTCGCTTCCAGTAACTGATCGCCTTCCTTGATATTGATGGCGTTGATACCGTTCTGGCGTGGGCGGCTGAAATCCTTTAACCTCGATTTATTAATGATACCCTGTTTAGTACATAATACGATGTAATGGTTGTTTACATATTCCTCATCATCAAAACTCTTTACATCAATGATTGCCCTTACTTTGTCGTCGGGCGGTATCTGTATCATATTCTGCAAAGCCCTGCCCTTGCTGGTTTTATCACCTTCGGGTATCTCGTACACTTTTAACCAGAAGCATCTTCCCATTTCTGTAAAGATCAATAAGGTATGGTGCGTGCTGGCAACGAAAAGGTGTTCAATATAATCCTCCTGGCGGGTGCTGCTGCCCTTGGCACCACGGCCCCCACGTCGTTGCTGGCGATATTCGGCTGCTGATGTACGTTTGATATAACCCAAATGAGAAATGGTAACAACCACATCTTCATCTTCGATCAGGTCAAGCATATTGATCTCGTCGCCTATATATACAATCTCTGATTTACGTTCGTCACCAAATTTTTCTTTTACTTCTATCAATTCGGTCTTGATGATATCATAGCGCATATCTTCATTGGCCAGTATCAATTTTAAATGTTCGATCAACTTCATGATCTCAGCATGCTCTTCACGGATCTTGTTGATCTCCATGCCTGTTAATCTTTGCAGGCGAAGTTCCAGCACCGCTTTGGCCTGTATCTCACTCATTTCGAACTGGGTGATCAATCCTTCCTGGGCAATATTCGGTGTTGATGATTCACGGATGAGTTTGATCACCGCATCAAGGTTATCCAGCGCAATGATATAACCTTCTAAAATATGGGCACGCTCCTCTGCTTTACGTAATTCGAATTGAGTACGGCGTACTACTACCTCATGACGAAACAATATGAATTCGGAGATAAGGTCTCTTAAATTTAAGACCCTCGGCCTTCCTCTTACCAAAGCCACATTATTTACACCGTAAGATGTTTGTAATTCCGTTTGCTTATACAGGTGATTGATCACCACCTGTGCAACAGCATCTTTCTTCAGGTCAATTACAATACGGGTGCCTTCTTTATTATTACTTTCATTATTTACATCCGCAACACCTTCTATCTGCCTGTCGTTGATGAGGTCGCCTATTTTTGCTGTTAAGGTATCCCTGTTTACCTGGTAAGGCACCTGGGTGATAATGATCTTTTCCCTGCCGGTCTTGGTCATTTCAATATCCACTTTACCACGCAACACTACCCTGCCCCGGCCTGTCAATAAACCTTCTTTAACGCCTTCAAATCCGTAAATAACACCCCCGGTTGGAAAATCGGGGCCTTTTACATATTTGATCAGTTCTTCGCAGCTGATCTCTTTGTTTTCGATATAAGCAATACAACCATCAATAACTTCACTTAAGTTATGCGGCATCATATTGGTGGCCATACCCACAGCAATTCCACTACTGCCATTAACCAATAACTGCGGAATACGTGTTGGTAAAACAGTTGGTTCCTTTAATGAATCATCAAAGTTCAACTGGTAATCCACGGTCTCCTTCTCAATATCTTCCAACATGGCTTCGGCAAACTTTTCCATACGCACTTCGGTGTAACGCATAGCAGCCGGTGGATCGCCATCTTCACTTCCAAAATTACCCTGTCCATCTATCATGGTATAGCGCATGGCCCAATCCTGTGCCATACGAACCATGGTTTGATAAATGGCACTATCGCCATGCGGGTGAAATTTACCCATCACCTCCCCTACAATACGGGCCGATTTTTTATACGGTTTGTTGCTGTTATTACTCAGTTCATTCATGCCGAACAGTACACGGCGGTGAACGGGTTTAAGTCCATCCCTGACATCAGGTAATGCACGCCCAACGATCACACTCATGGAGTAGTCGATGTAACTTGACTTCATTTGTTCCTCAATATTGACCGGGATTATGCGGCCCCTGTTGTTAACATCTTCAGGGTCTAAGGGCAGGTTTTCTTCGTTTAAATTGTCGTTATTTTCCATATTTTTTTATAGTGTGCGAAAGTACCGATTTTAACCCGGTATTCCGCATAAAAATGGGTGTTTTTCGAGGTTATTTTCACACATTTTTTTAGTGCTTGTGGAGAAGATTTACAGGATTTTTTTTGCCACAAAGGCTAATGGCTTTGCCTTCGGCAAAACTAAAATTGCCAAAGAGGCACAGAAGCACAGAATCAGAGAATAGAAAAATGTATTTTTCTGTGTTTCTGTGCCTCTGTGGCAAAAAAATCTCCGCAGGATAATCCATCCTCTTCTCCCTGTTTAAGCTAACTTGCCGAAAACTTTTTACTTGAAAACGATCCTTCTTATTGGCGCCGGAAAATCGGCCACGGTTTTAATTGATTATTTAATTGCAGAAGCGGAAACTAATAACTGGAAATTTATTGTTGCAGACAGTAACCTGGAGCAGATCATCTTAAAAACAAAGAATTCCCCTTTTGCCGAAGCAGTACAACTGGATGTTACCAACGAGCAACAGAGAGGCGACCTGATCCTAAAGGCACACGTGGTTATTTCGATGATGCCCCCTGCCCTGCACTTCCTGGTAGCAAAAGATTGTGTAGAATATAGAAAGCATTTATTAACGGCTTCTTATTTGGATGATAAAATGAAAAGCCTGAAAGAAGAGA
>JBDSGK010000150.1:0-7133 GCA_039919015.1 Ferruginibacter sp. | reverse complement strand
CAAAGTAGCACCCTGGGTTGATGAGATGATTAAAAATGGATTTGAGAATTTTTATAAAATTGAGGACGGAAAAAAACTATGCTATTCCCCTTCAGCAGGGACTTACCAAATCCCCCCTTCGGGGGGTAGTGGGGCCGCATTTATTGTGATGAAGAATTTTGAAAATGAAACGGTTTGGAAAAATTCGGCCTGCCGCACTTATCATTTGGGTGATGATGTATTGGGCCTTGAATGGTATACCAAAATGGGCAGTATCGGGGGCGAGGTTTTGGAAGGCATTCAACGCTCCATTGCTTTGGCCGAAGATAAATACAAAGGCCTGGTGATCGCCAATGAAGGATCGAACTTTAGTGCAGGTGCCAACGTAGCCATGATATTTATGATGGCCATTGAACAGGATTATGATGAGATCGACATGGCCATACGCCAGTTCCAAAACACGATGATGCGTGTTCGTTATTCAGGCATACCGGTTGTTGTAGCTCCGCACGGACTTGCTTTAGGCGGCGCCTGCGAAATGAGTTTGCATGCCGATAAAGTAATTGCTGCTGCAGAAACATATACCGGCCTTGTAGAAGTAGGCATCGGTGTAATACCCGGTGGTGGGGGTACAAAAGAATTTGTTTTACGTGCGGCTGATGAAGTACACAGCGGCGAACCGGATACCATTCCATTGCAGAACCGTTTCTTAACCATCGCTACTGCAAAAGTAGCAACATCGGCACACGAAGCTTATGATATTGGTATGTACAGGAAAGGAAGAGACCTGGTAAGCATGAACCTGGGCCGCAGGATAGCCGAAGCCAAACAGGCGGTCATTGAATTGTATGATGATGGTTATGTAATGCCGGTGCAGCGTACCGATATCAATGTGTTGGGCCGTTCTATGCTGGGTGCCATGCATGCCGGTATCAATGGTATGTGGCGTGGTAAGTATGCAACCGATCATGATGTGACCGTTGCAAAAAAACTGGCTTATGTAATGTGTGGCGGTGATCTGAGTGCACCAACATTGGTAAGCGAACAATATTTACTGGACCTGGAAAGAGAAGCATTTTTAAGTTTGACCGGTGAAAAGAAAACACTGGAAAGAATTCAGTCGATCTTAAAGACCGGGAAACCGTTAAGGAATTAATATGGTCTGACGCCCCCGTCTGACCATGTTAATTCCTGGTCTGACCAATAATAAATTTATTTAAGCAATGAAATTCATCCCAGAAAATATTTACCATGTGTACAACCAGGGTAATAATAACCAGGAAATTTTTATTGAAGATCTGCATTTTCAGTATTTTCTTAAGTTGGATAAAGAAAATGTTGTTCCTTATTGTGAAACATTGGCATGGTGTTTAATGAACACGCATTTCCATTTTATGATCTATACTGATAACCGGACCCTTGAGATTAAAAAGTAAGGAGGCTTATTGCTTGATCCAGTAACAAACGGATTTAGAAAACTATTAAGTACCTATGCTCATGAATTCAATATAAAGAATCATAGATCCGGTTCTTTATTCAGGCCAAAAACAAAATCTATTTGTTTAAATGATGAAGCTGCGAAAAATGACAGGTTTGGTTCCAGGCAGGATTATTACCGGAATACATTTGATTATATTCATTCTAATGAAGTTGAAGCTGGTATGGTATCAAATGCAGAACAGTGGAAATGGTCTTCATATAGATCTTATATAGGATTAAGGTCAAATTCTATTTGCAACAAACAACTTGCAATGCAAATTTGTGGCCTGGCCTGATATCATGGTCTGACGTCCCCGTCTGACCATGATATCAGGTCAAATCAATCCGACCTGGTCAGACGGGGACGTCAGACCAGGTGCGAAGACCGGTTCAAAAGATAAAATAAAATACTTTAAAAATGGGGGAAGCCGAGCTCCAGCCAAATAATGAGCTGCTCATCATACATGCAGTAATTAATATTTACGGCGATGCAGCCAATCATGACCTGGGCTTTCGCATTGCAAAGGACATTGAAAACTACTGGAATAATGCTGAAGGAAAAACTTCAATAAGTAATGGTTGGTTTTCTAAAAAAATATACCGGGTAGTATTTAAAATGGCAGGTAAGTTTTACCCCGAACTTAGCCCGCAGATCATTTTTGAAAATACCGATCCACGCAATAATTATTTTCGGATTGAAGAATATGCCAGCGGCAATATTTCTTTTGTTGATGGCCTCAATTCCAATACCGGTTATTTTAAGCTGGAGAACCTGCTTGATAATTCAAGCACGGCTGCGCATGAATTTGGCCATACCATTGGTTTAGACCACCCGCATGACCTCGATATAAGGGGTAAAGGAACACCGGGTATCATGTATCCCCGGGGTACCTGGGTTGATCCGGAATACCAATACTATCCCGAAGTTGCAGCAGGTGAAAAAGGAGGTACCCTGAATCCTTTTACCCGAAAGGTCTTACAAAAAGATATTGATGACCTGCACCTGAACGATCTTCATTTTAATGAGAATGGTTTTGCCATCCTCGGCGATTTTACTTCTATGTGGCACGAAAAACATTTGCCGGATACAGATCAATAAATTTCAATTAACTTCATCTTCATTTATAATTTGAACTATGGCCATACTGAGTATTAATAGTCTTTCAAAAAATTACAAGTCCATAAAAGCATTGGATAATGTAAGTTTTGCTGTACCGGCAAAAACGGTTTTTGGAATTCTTGGGCCTAATGGCAGCGGCAAAACGACCTTACTGGGCATAGTAATGGATATTTTAAAAGTAAGCGGTGGCGGCTACAAATGGGCAGGAGATCTTACAACTGACCAAATGAGAAAGAAGATAGGGACCTTACTGGAGACGCCAAATTTTTATCATTACCTGAGTGGAGAAGATAATTTAAGAATTGCAGCAAGAATTAAGGGCAGGGGAGAAGCGGATATTCCCAAAGTACTGCAAACTGTAAATCTTTATGAACGCAGGAAATCAAAATTCAATACCTATTCGCTGGGAATGAAACAAAGGCTTGCCATAGCTTCAACATTATTAGGCGACCCGGATATTTTGGTTTTTGATGAGCCCACCAATGGATTGGACCCAGCAGGCATTGCAGAAATAAGGGACCTGATAAAAGACCTTAACCGCCAGGGGAAGACCATCATTATGGCCAGCCACATTTTGGATGAGGTAGAAAAAGTATGTACACATGTGGCCATTATTCAAAGAGGGGTTTTAAAAACTGTGGGTTCTGTTGCTGAAGTTTTAAATACCTCCGGCACAAATATTTTAAATAGTGTTTTGATAGAAATAAGTGCAGCTAATAACGATCAGTTGAAGCATGTTTTACAACAGTTGGCCGGCCTGGAAACTATTTCAGAGGGCGAAAATGGATTAGAGATCATTTGCCCGGAGAACATTACTGCTGAACAGGTGAACAGGTTCTGTTTTGATCATGGGGTAGTACTTAATAAACTGAATGTAAAAAGAAAATCACTGGAGACGAGATTCCTGGAGATCACCGGCAAACAAAGTGACCGTTAAATTAAAACCTTATTAAAATAAACACATGTTGGATCTTTTTAAAATAGAGTGGCTTAAAATAAGAACCTACCGAACATTCTGGGTATTGTTTACAGGTTTCCTGGTATTTTTTCCTGTTGGATTTTACCTGATGGCTTATAAGTATATGGAGCAGATCGGTAATGCAAAAAGCCTTGAAGAAACTTTGCTGAAAAACCTGCTTGATGCCCCATTCGTATTTCCAAAAGCATGGCATGCGGCTGCCTGGACAGGAGGAATGTTCTTTGTGATCATAGGCATGCTGTTCATACTGCTTATCACCAATGAAGTGCAGTACCGTACACACCGCCAGAATATCATTGACGGCTGGAGCCGTATGGATTTTTTGAAAGCCAAGTTCTCGATCCTTGTATTTTTTGTTGCGGTAAGCACCCTCCTTGTTTTTATTATGGGATTGATCGTGGGTTCTGTTTTTTCACCTTCCACTGCAAAGATCTTCGAAGGGGTGCAATATGTCGGGTACTTTGCTTTAATGGCTACGGTCTACCTGGTGCTGGCTTTCCTTGTTGCGATATTGATCAAGCGTACCGGCTTATCCATCATCATTTATTTTGCCATCGTGTGTATTGTTGACAATATATTGTGGTTAATATTTACTTTGAAAGAAACGCAGCTTGGTTATTACATGCCCCTGGAGGTAGTGGATTCATTGGTGCCCAATCCATTCAAACCAAAGATCATGGAGAAAAGAACAGTGGAAGATTATACATTGATCATTGGAGCCGCAACCTATATCGTGGCATACGTGTATATCATCATTAGTTATTTCCGTAAAACAGATCTTAAAACCTGATGCTATTTTTTTACCAGGTTTTCCAAAGCGCTTTCAATATTTGTATAATTGAATTCAAAACCCGTATCCATTATTTTTTTGCAACTCACCGTGGTGCTTTTCAAAACCTCCAGGCTTCTTTGTCCCAGCATTATTTTTAAAACAAAAGCAGGAACGTGTAAAGGCACATAGAATTTCCCGTTCCTTTTTTTTGCCAATACAAGGGTTAGTGTCTTATTGGTTACAGGTGCTGGTGCAACAGCATTATAAGAACCCTGCATCATTTCGTTTTCAATAGCCGCAATAAACATGCGGCACAGGTCGTCAATATGTACCCAGCTCACTACTTGTTTTCCATTGCCTAAAATGGCAGCAGCACAAAAACGGATTGGTTTTTTAAATTCAGCCAATGCCCCGCCATCTTTGCTGAGTAAGATCCCGATCCGCAGTTTTACCAAACGCTTACCCTGGTTTGTAACGGGTTCAATGCTGGCTTCCCATAGTTTACAGGTTTCTCCTAAAAAACTATCATCAGCAGGATCTGTTTCGGTAAAGGGTTGTACAGGTAAACGATCTTCTCCATACCAGCCGATCGCACTGGCGCTGATCACTGTTTTCACTTTGTTCTCATTATTCTTCAACGTGTCAACAATTAACCGGCTGCTTTCGGTACGGCTTTCGAGGATCTCTTTTTTATAGGCTTCGGTCCATTTTTTTTCAACCACACCTGCTCCAGCTAAATGAATGATATGATCGGCCCGTTGCACTGCGGCAATATCTATTTCCTGTTTTTTAATATCCCAACGGGCATAGCCCAGGTCTTCACTTCCCTTTTTCGGGTTCCTGCTCAAAACGATCACCTTGTATCCCTTTGCCAGCAAAGCATTGGTAAGGGCTTTACCAACTAAACCGGTACCGCCTGTGATCAAAATTGTTTGCGCCATATAAAAAGTTAAATTCTGTTATGTAAAAACAAAAATCGCTTCATCTTGTTCAATGTAGTATCATCTTTGTTTAAGTAAGTACTGTCATTGACTTTTAAATTGTAATTTTAATACTAAAGTGTTACCTGCATGAAGCGAATTTATCAAATCCTGTTCGTATTGTTTTTTATTGCTCCTTTATCGCTTGCTGCACAAACAGTAAAGGTCTCTGATTTTGAAAGAGAGGATAACCGGGATATGAATTTTGAGATCATCGGGAAGATGAACAGTAACGTACTGGTATATAAAAACATCCGCTCAAAACACAAGATAAATATCTTTGATAATGACATGAATACGCTGGAAACAGTGCGGCTTGACTTTATACCCGACAGGACATTCAATATAGATTTTGTCAGCTACCCCGATTATTTTTACATGGTTTATCAATACCAGAAAGGAACCATGCTGCATTGTATGGCGGTAAAGATGGATGCAAAAGCGCAGCGAATGAGCGAGCCGGTAGAACTGGATACTACCCGGATACCGGTGATGACGGATAATAAAATTTACAGTACCATCTACAGTGAGGACCGAAAAAAGATCATGATCTTTAAGATCCAGACACGGTTCCAGAAATTCAATATGCAAACCCTGCTGTTTGATAATGACATGAAACTGATCAACAAGAACAGGTATACCATTGATTACAATGAAAGAAAAGAGAGCTACGATAATTTCTCTGTAGGCAATGATGGCAGTTTTGTTTTTACTTATGCCAAACAATCGGGCAACAGGGATAACAACAATAACCTGGGACTGGTTACCAAATCACCGCTGCAAAATTCATTCTCTTACCAGGAAATTAACCTGGAAGAAAAATATATAGATGAAATAAAACTAAAGATCGATAACCGGAACAACCGGTACATCATCAATACATTTTATTATAAAAAGAACCGGGGCAGTATTGAAGGGTTGTTCACGTATATCTGGGACAGGACCAATGAAAAAACTTTTGCATCAAAGTTTACCGAGATATATGATTCACTTCGTTATGAAGCAAAAGGAACAGGTATGCTGCGTTTTGCTTTGGACGAATTTTTTATCCGCCAGGTCATCGTAAAAGGCGATGGTGGATTTATCCTGGCAGCGGAAGATTTTACAAGCGATAACCGGGGAGGCAATAGTTTTAACCGCTATGATTATTTGTATAATCCTTATTCACTTTCTTCGGGCTCGTATTATTATAACCCATACACCGGTTATTACAGGCCCCGGAACAGTTATAATCAAACTAAACGATATTATTATGAGAACATCCTGGTGATGAGCATCAGTAAAACCGGGCAGTTGGAATGGAGCAAAGTGATACACAAAAGCCAGTTTGAGGACGATGATGAGAATTTCCTTTCCTTTTCAACGATGACCTCCGGCAGTGAAATCCATTTTTTATTTAATGCCGACAGGAAATACCAGATCGTTTCTGATCAGGGCCTGTCGCCCGACGGCAATATAAAAAGATACCCAACTTTAAAAAGCCAGCAAAAAGGGTATGAGTTCATGCCCAGTTTAAGCAAACAGGTAGGTACTAACCAGATCATTATTCCCTGTGTCTATCGCAATAATATTTGTTTTGCCAAAGTAGATTTTTAATAAGACTGTTCAATACAGCCCTGCTCAATTACAAACAATTTTCACCAAGTAATAATTATTGCTCATTTTTGCCGAAGCAATTAATTACTCATACAATCAATTTTTTAAGTGACCGGAACTTTTAAGGCCAATTACCCATATAACAATTTTTTATTGTTATTGTATGGGGTCTTGCTCAAACTGCCCATGTTCCTGCATCCTAAAGTTCCGCAGCCACAGCAGATCGAT
>JBDSGK010000149.1:0-10538 GCA_039919015.1 Ferruginibacter sp. | reverse complement strand
CAGTCAACAGACCAGGCCTCTTAATCTTTGATAAATAAGGCTTTTAATTCCACTGCATCTTCGGGTTTCATTTTACCTCCAAGTATCAACCTTAATTGCCTTCTTCTTAAAGCCCCTTCAAATAATTTTTTTTCAACTTCTGTTTCGGGTATCAGGTTATTAACTTTCCTGGGTTTGCCATTGGGGTCAAGTGAAACAAATGTGTAATAGGCTTCATTACTTTTGTATTTGTATTGTTGTATGGCATCTTCGCCCCAAACATTCAGGTGTACTTCCATACTGGTATTAAAAGAACGGGTGAGTGAAGCTTCTATGTGAACTACGTTGCCCAGTTTAATGGGGTTTTCAAAAGAAATGTTATCAACCGAAGCCGTTACAACCGGGGCGCCACAATGCTTCATGGCAGCCAGGGCTGCAGCAATATCCATCCAGTACATTAAGCGGCCACCCATCAGGTTGCCAAAAGTGTTGGTATCGTTTGGCAAAACCAGTTCCGTCATCACCACCAGCGATTCGCTTGCTTTTTTATCCATGGTAAAAATTTTTGCAAAGATAAGTGCATTTGGAGGTGGAGATAAATCCCAGCTGAAATTTTACCGGTAAACTTAGGGGAGGTGATCATTAATTTAAAAAACAGATATCTATCATGTTTAAATATTTGGCAGTTCGTCTTTGTTTTGGGAATTTCGATTAACGAACGCCAATTATGACAGATCAAACTAAAATATCCTTCGATAATACAGAGGTTGCTTTTGCTGCCAAATCGAATGCAGAATTAAAAAAAGCGAACTTCCTTTTTAATATCATGGGTAAGCCCTGGCTGGTTAATGCCGCCCTGAAAATGACACCCCTCGCTATACAGTGGCATATCCCACTCACAAAAACCATGATCAGGAAAACCATCTTTACACAATTTGTTGGTGGTGAAACGCTGGAAGAAACTGCTAAGGTTGCTGATAAACTGGAAGAATACAAAGTCAAGGTCATACTTGATTACGGTGTAGAAGGAAAAGAAGGAGAAGAGAATTTTGAACACGCATGTGATGAATTTAAAAAAGTAATTGACTATGCCGCAACCCAGGCCAACATACCTTTTATGAGTGTTAAGGTAACCGGGTTGGCAAGATTTTCGTTGCTGGAGAAAATAGACGGATTGATGAGTAAGTCTACCGGCACTTTGATGAAGCGATACCTGGATGCCATAGAATCATTGACAGTTGATGAAAAAGAAGAATGGCATAAAGTAAGGATACGTACAGGCCAGTTATGTGAGTTAGGAGAGAAAAAAAATATCGGGGTTTTAATAGATGCTGAAGAGACCTGGATACAAGATCCTGTTGATGCGCTCACCATTTTGATGATGGATATATTCAATAAAGAAAAAGTGGTTATTTATAATACGATCCAGTTATATCGCCACGACAGGCTTCAATTCTTAAAAGATTCTTATACCGCAGCTGCAGAACGAAATTTTATTTTAGGTATGAAACTGGTAAGGGGTGCTTATATGGAGAAAGAGAGAAAACGCTCGGTAGATATGAATTATCCATCTCCCATTCAGCCTGATAAAGAAAGCTGTGATAATGATTATAACGCTTCCATTGAATTTTGCATTGATCACCTGGATAAGATAGCCGTTATAGTAGCATCACATAACGAATACAGCAATCTATACACAACACAATTGCTTGATAAAAAAGGCTTACCGCATGATCACCCGCATATTCATTTTTCCCAGCTCTATGGCATGAGTGATAATATCACATTTAACCTTGCCAGGTCAGGTTGTTCGGTGAGCAAGTATTTGCCATTTGGCCCCATCAAGGATGTCATTCCTTACCTGATGCGCCGGGCACAGGAGAACAGCTCTGTTTCAGGTCAGACCGGGAGGGAATTGGGGCTGATCAAAAAGGAGTTAAGCCGCAGAAAGCTGTAGAGCCTGTTCCAGTGATTAAAATAAAAGGAAGGCGCTGGTTGTCGCTTATTATATTAAATTATCTTTGGTTAACCGTCAAATGCTTATTCGCCTAATATTTACTGCCAGCCTGTACCTTTTCTCCTCTGTTATCATTGCACAGGTAAGAAGTATCCCTGCCATAAAAATAGACCAACCCATAAAAATAGACGGGAACCTGGATGATGAAGCATGGGAACAAATTATACCCGCAGGCGATTTTATAACCGCTTCCCCCGTCTTTGGCAGATCTTCAACACATAGAACAGCAGTAAAGATCGCTTATGATAATACGGCCATTTATGTAGGCGCCTACATGTATGGAAGCCCCGATAGCATACGCCGGCAATTAACAGCCCGTGATGTTCTGGACCGGCAGGATGTAGATATTTTTGTGGTAGGCTTCGATACCTATAATGACAAACAAAATGCTTTTATTTTCAGGGTATCGGCCGCTAATGTACAGGGCGATTCAAAACAATCACAGGGTACAAGTGTGGTGAATGATCTGACCTGGGATGCCGTTTGGGAAAGTAAAACAAGTATAAAAAAAGATGGCTGGGTTGCCGAAATGAGAATTCCTCTAAGTGCTATCAGGTTCTCTAAAAAAGCTATGCAGGATTGGGGAATAAACTTTGCCAGGTTTATCCGAAAAGAAAATGAGAACAGCATCTGGAGTCCAATAAATCCAAATATAAGTGGTGAATTAAATCAATGGGGTACCTGGACCGGCCTGAATAATATCAAACCACCCATGAGGTTATCTTTTTTGCCATATCTCTCAGGAGGTTTCAGGGTTTCGCCAACTGCAAAAGGAAATGTTACCGAATTTCTTAAAAGCGGGGGGATGGATGTTAAGTACGGCGTGAGCGAAAGTTTTACACTGGACCTGACCCTGATACCGGATTTTGCGCAGGTACAAAGCGATAATGTATTTTTAAACCTGTCACCCTTCCAGGTAAAGTTTGATGATTACCGCCCTTTTTTTACAGAAGGAACCGAACTGTTCAATAAAGCAGGGTTATTTTATTCCAGGAGGATAGGGGATGCACCCGGTGAGTCGGGAACCGTTTTAAACACTTATGGAAATGACCCGCAATATAAGATCATTAAGAACCCGGGTATTACCAGGTTATATAATGCAACAAAGTTTTCCGGCAGAACAAAAGGGAACCTCGGTATCGGCATCTTCAATGCCATTTCGGCCCCTATGTATGCAAAAATAAAAGACCTTACCAATGATTCAGCCTTCAGCATTTTAACCGAACCACTTACCAATTATAACATCATCGTTTTTGACCAGGCTTTAAAGAACCGGTCATCAATAAGCTTTACCAATACAAATGTTTTGCGCAAAGGTAACAGCCGTAATGCCAATGTAAGCAGTATCGACCTTTCTTTATTTGATAAAAAGAATAACCATAATTTATCATTTACCGGAAAGTACAGCACTATTTGGGGTAAGCAGGAAAATAAGAACGGGTTCACCACAGGTGCAGGATTTGGCAAAGTGAGTGGCATTATCCAGTACAGGGCAAATATTGTTGTGGAAAGTGATAAATATGATCCCAATGACCTCGGCTATATTCAAAACAATAATTCATTTGAATACAATGGCAACATCGGTTATATTATGAATAAGCCAACACGACATTTTTTAAATCATAATTACCGGCTGAGTTTTTCAAATGTTTATTTGTACAGGCCATTTGCATGGGCCAGTTTACAAGTGAGTGCAAGTGCCTTCTTTCTATTTAAGAATTTCTGGGACATGACACTCAGTTTTCAAAGCAGCCCGCGTTGGAATAAAGATTATTTTATTCATTCCAATGTTTATACAGGTTATTTTCTCCGCCGTACTCCTTATTATTATTTTGGAATTAGCGGAAGCTCCGACAGCCGTAAAAAATTATATTTAAGCTGGAAGATAGCGGGCGCAGAATCTCCTACGCTGCACAATGATCCATATTGGACAGGGAACCTGGGATTGCGGTACCGGTTCAGCAATAAGTTACTCGTAAGTATCAGTATGGATATTTTACAGGATAAGGGAAACTGGGGCTGGGCTTATAAAACAAATGCTGATGGTTCCCCGGTCATTTCACGTCGCGATGTAAAAACCAATACTGCTATTGTAAGCGGCCAGTATAATTTCAATTCCAGGATGAATGTAAATATCCGCATGCGGCATTACTGGTCGATATTGCAAAACACCGACTTCTATAATCTCAATCCTGACGGTTACTGGAGAGACACTACATTCTTCGCCAATGAAAATCTCAATTTCAACAGCTTTAATGTTGATATGTTCTTTACCTGGGATTTTTTACCGGGCAGCAGGCTCACGGTGGCCTGGAAGAATGCGCTGGGGGGCAATGTCAGTATCGATCCTTATACCAACATGACCTATATAAAGAATTTTGGGCGGTCAATTGATAACCCGCACAGCAATGAAATAACCGTAAAGTTGGTTTATTATTTAGATTACCTGAAACTGAAAAAGAAAGGGTAAAAATTCACCTGAGCCCAATTCTTTTGCAGTGAACCCGCGCATGGGTAAATTCCTACTTAATTAGATTTAACTTTGAATTGAACCACTATTTTATATTTTGTAAAAAAACTAACTTTCATGACACAGGAAACTACTCCCGATGTATTAACTCTTGATGAAAAGGGTAAGCCTAAGATCCCATCTGGCTTAAACATACTTACTATTTTAACTTTTATTGGCTGCGCTGTTTTTGGCTTATTTACTTTGTTGATGCCCGTGATCTACAAGTTTTTATTGAACATGATGGATAAGGCTGCCAGTTCGGGTAAAGAATTTTCTGAAAAAGAACTGGCCGATATGGAAAAAGGGAGAGCGGCAATTGAACTGTTTACCAATAACATGGTACCGACTATGATTATTGGAATGGTTGGCATTGTACTTTGTTTTATGGGTGCTCTATGGATGCGTAAATTCAAAAAAGATGGTTATTGGATGTATGTTGCCGGCGAATTGTTACCTCTTGTTGCAGGTTTTTTTCTGTTAGGGAGTGAGCAATATACAGGTATCACAAGTTATATACTGGGAATAGGGATGCCAATATTGTTTGTGATACTGTACACAACACAACGAAAATACCTGACGAAATAAAAAAATTGAAGTGGATAACTTCGTTTTTTTATTACCAGGCTTTCGAAACATTGCCGTTCAATATTTTGATCAGGTATAAATGCTTGTTCTCAAAATAATCAGGTACAGCAACCTGGTCATTCAGTCTTACTTCCCTGAAATTATATTCGCAGAATACTTTAGTATTTCTATCATTGATGCGGCCCATGAAATTATCGGGGTTTTTGGCCAGCAGTTTGGTAAATAAATACACTGATTCGAAACCTTTAAATGCCATATCGGTGGGCTTACCCCTGTACTTTTTATGATAAGCAGCAGTAAGTGCTTTGCTAAAACCATCCGTTTTATCATTATAATATGATGTGGTATAATAAATGGGAAGGTCTGCCAGTTCTTTTTTGTTGAACAGTCCTGAAAAATTATCCCAGTTGGGCATTCCAATAAGGGTAAGGGGGTATGTTTTCTGCAGGGCAAAAGACGTTTTTGCAAGATTGATCGCAAATGTTTCATCCAGGCTTCCGCCAATTATTACGCTCTTCCGGTTACTGTCTAATTTTGATCTGAAAAAAGCTGCATTTAAATTACCGTCTACATTCAATGTTTCGATCGGGAGTAATGGTTTTCCCTCCTGCTCATTGATCATTTTAAAATAAGATGCTACCATATCCTCTTGTGCGCCCTTTTGACGGCAGAGATAAATTTTATCCGTTCCATGGTTTTGCAACAGGTAACTGTATATCGCATCGCAATGGGCTTTTAGCGTAGAGTTCATGATCACTAAAAAAGGATTCCCGGTAATACCGCCATCATTGGGATAGGTGGCCGATATAAAAGGAATATTTTTCTTCAATGCAAAATCTGCAAGCAGTACATATTCTTCATCTTTAACACTGCCAATGATCAACTGCAGGCTGTCTAGTTTTTTATTACGTATCAGGTCAGCAACAGGCTGCGTGAATGATTTAGAATCGTAAATGGAAGCTGCTATATAATCTTCGCCAACCTGCAGGCTATCCAATGCAATTAATGCACCCTGTACAAAATCCACTGCGGGCATAATAAAACGGGGAAGGGTTTGCCTGTACCTGAATGTGTTTTTTGTAAATACTGAATCAAGATAAAGTGGTGCAAAAACGCCAACTTTATAAACCGGTGGTTTTTTAGGAACATCATTTTGGGCATAGAGTTGTACCGTACCGAAAGAAGCAAGCATAAAAACTATTCCTAAAATAAATTTCTTATCCATAATCTATATTCAAATTATTAAATCTAATTCCTAATTCCTAATTCCTAATTCCTGACTCCTGACTCCTGACTCTTTACTCCCACTCAATGGTAGCCGGTGGTTTGCTGCTTATATCATAAACCACGCGGTTTATCCCCGGTACATTATTTATGATCTCATTACTGATATTGGCTAAAAACTCATATGGTAAATGCGCCCAGTCAGCCGTCATTCCATCAACCGATGTTACTGCCCTTAATGCAACGGTGAACTCATAGGTTCTTTCATCGCCCATTACCCCAACACTCTTCACCGGTAACAAGATGGTTCCAGCCTGCCAAACAGTTGCATACAGATCATATTTTTTTAAGCCATCTATATATATCGCATCTGCATCTTGCAATAACCGTACCCTTTCTGCAGTAACTTCTCCTAAAATTCTGATACCCAATCCGGGCCCCGGGAAGGGATGCCGGAACAACATTTCATGTGGGATACCCAGCTCCACGCCAACACGCCGTACTTCATCTTTAAATAAAGAGCGCAGCGGTTCAACCAGGCCAAGTTTCATGGTATCCGGCAAGCCGCCCACATTGTGGTGAGATTTAATGGTTTGAGAAGGGCCGTGTACAGCAAGTGATTCGATCACATCCGGATAAATGGTTCCCTGTCCCAATAATTCAACCCCTTCAATTTTATGAGCTTCTTCATCAAATATTTCAATAAAGCCGCCGCCAATGGCTTTTCGTTTTTCTTCGGGATCTGTTTTGCCGGCCAGTTTTTTATAAAAATGTGCTTTGGCATCAATACCAATTACATGCAGGCCCAGCTCCTTATAAGTTTCCAAAACCTCTTCAAATTCATTTTTGCGCAAAACCCCATTGTCAACAAAAATGCCATAGAGATTTTCGCCAATGGCTTTATGTATTAATGTAGCTGCAACGGTACTATCTACGCCGCCACTCAATCCCATGATCACTTTTTTATTGCCAATCTGCTTTTTAAGTGCTTCAACTGTATCGGTAATAAAATGCGCCGGGGTCCAGTCCTGGCTGCAATTACAAATATTTACCAAAAAATTTTTAATAATGGTTTTGCCTTCGGTAGAATGGTAAACCTCCGGGTGAAACTGTAAACCATATAATGGTTTGTGATTTGTAGTTTGTAGTTTTCCATCTTCGCTTAGCTCTTCGATGGCTCCCCCTCCAGGGGGCGGCTTTTGTTTAAATGCAGCAACAGGGATACTTTCAGTGGTGCCCAACAAATCAAATCCTTCCGGCAACTCTTTGATAGTATCGCTATGGCTCATCCAAACCTGAGAAGTGGCAGGCACATTTTGGAACAAGCTGTCTTCTTTTTCAATTGTAAGAATAGCACGACCGTATTCTCTCTTATCGCTCTTTTCAACCCTGCCGCCATATATTTTAGCTGTTAACTGGGCTCCATAACATATGCCCAAAACAGGGACTTTCGCAGTCATCGCTTTTACATCAACCAGCAGCGCATTTTCTACATTAACAGAGAATGGTGATCCCCCGAGTATGATACCTTTTAAGCCGGGTTCGTAATTTATTATTGCGTTGTAAGGGATGATCTCGCAATAAACATTTGACTCCCTTACCTTACGGGCAATAAGCTGTGTGTATTGAGAGCCAAAATCGAGAATAAGTATTTTTTCTGTCATAGAGCTGCGAAGGTAAATAAATACTTGGATGTTATTGGTTGCTTATGATTGAGTTTAACGTTACAATTTTTTATATTTGCTCAAATTAACTGCCATGAAATGCCCATGATCGTAATTTTGGATACCCGGCAGAATAATTATCGCATGGGCATTCCATGTGGCCAGTATTAAACTAAATTAACACATGAAACAGATATTACTCCTCCTTTTTACATTTGTAACAATTGCCTCCTGCCGCAATACAACCGGTAGTGGAAAGCTTATCACCCAAACCCGCCCGGCAGGCAATTTTGATGGCATCACCGTTTCAGGCGATTTTGAGGTAGAAGTGAAGATAGGCGCAGTTACTTCTGTTGTAGTAGAAGCTGATGATAATATTATGAAATATATTGAAACTTCCACCGTCGGGAGTACCATAAAGATCTATACCGAAGGGCTTCATAATTATTCAGATGTTCACATGAAGCTGTACATTACAACCCCCTCATTAAAGAAAATAAGTGCCTCTGCGTCTGCAGATGTAATGGTAGAAAATGTGCTGGTAAGTACTGGTAAACTGGTCTTTAAAGCCTCAAGTGGTGCAGATATTAAGACCGAAGTGGATGCCCCCGAAGTAAGTGCAGATGCCAGCAGCGGCGCCACTATAAGTTTACATGGAAAGACAAAGGTTTATAGTGCTGAATCTTCCAGTGGGGCAGACATCAAATCCTGGGACCTGATGAGCGAAAATACCACCGTAAGTGTAAGCAGCGGTGCTGACGCTAAAGTACATGCCAGTGTTAAGTTAAATGCAAGTGCCAGTAGTGGGGCTTCAGTTACTTATCATGGTGCAGCTAATGTAGTTAAATCAGTAAGTAGCGGGGCAAGTATTGGAAAAAGAGATTAGATTTTTAATAGAACCTGGCCGGGCAGGCTAAACCATTTTTATCGTTTTTACTATTATTAAGCCTGTAGCTAACCCTTACAACGGAAAAATAATACCAGTCTTTGAATTTTGGACTCCCCCGTTGAACTCCGTCTGCGGGGTACGATTGCCCCCCGGTTACCTCATCACCTCTATAAGCCAGGTCAACAGCCTGCGCACCACGTTCAGCATAAAGGGTAGCAGAATCAACATAATTCATGCTTACATCATCCAGGTAATCGGTAAATAATTTCCGGAAACCGATCTCTAATCCCACTTGTAAGTTTTCGGATAAGGCGAATTTCAATCCCCCGCCAAATGGTATGGCAAACTGGGTAAGTTTATAAGGGTTTCTGTCGGGATACTGCGGCAAACCCTGGCCTTCTGTACTTAATGGGTTTAAAAAGACCTTATTGCCTGCAGCATCTTTTGTATAGGGATTAAAGTGATATACAGCAGCACCGCCAAAAACATAAGGAGAAATATCACGATAGCCCAGGTCAAAAAAATTGTATTCCAGGCCTACATTAAATTCTGTAATGGTGGATCTGAAATTAAGATTACGCAATTCAATGCCTTTGTTACTCTTATTTTTACGATCATTTCCCTCAATTTTACCATAAAAGAAGCCGGCCCTGGCAATTAATTTATTGGTCAGATCATAAGAGGCCCCCAGGCCAACAACAGGTTTAGACTGGTTAAGGGTAAATCTTTTAGCCTGCAGATCACCCTGGTAACCGGAAATACCAATAAAAAGATCCGCATGTAGTTTTTGGGATAAAACGGTAAATGGCATTAATATCGCTAATAACAGGCTTATATTTTTCATAATTACAGAATTTGGATAGGAAATCAATACAATAATCATTCCGCTTCAGAAAAAAACTAACTCGGGGTGAAGGCCTCTTCCAGCTCATCTTATCCCGATTAATGGAAATTGAAAGCCCGGGTGGCTTTTATCTTAAAAAAACTTTCTACTTTCCTTTGCCAATTACTTTACAACACTTACCTTTGCACTCCAAATTAAAAAACGGATCACAAAAGTTCTTTTTATATGTCACAGAGAATCAGAATAAAATTGCAGTCTTACGACCATAACCTGGTTGATAAATCAGCTGAAAAGATCGTAAAAACTGTACGTAGTACGGGTGCAGTAGTAACCGGACCAATTCCTTTACCTACGCACAAGAAGATCTTTACCGTGTTGCGTTCTCCTCACGTAAATAAAAAAGCCCGTGAGCAGTTTCAATTGTGCACACATAAGCGTTTATTAGACATTTACACCAGCAGCAGCCGTACGGTAGATGCTTTAAGTAAGTTAGACTTACCTAGTGGTGTTGATGTTGAGATCAAAGCCTAATGAACTGCCTGAACGAGGGTCCTTCGACTCCGCTCAGGATAGCAGCAGGTAAGTTCTTAAAAGAAAAAAAATATTGAACATCCATCTCCGGACTGAACGTAGTCGAAGTCAGGGAGCGCTGGATATAAACAAGATACAATGAAAAGTATTATTGGTAAGAAAATCGGCATGACGAGTATCTTCGATGCAAATGGTAAGCAAACTGCTGTTACTATTATTGAAGCCGGCCCATGCGTGGTTACACAAAAGAAGACCGTTGAAACAGACGGCTACAATGCTCTCCAGATAGCATT
>JBDSGK010000148.1:0-17024 GCA_039919015.1 Ferruginibacter sp. | reverse complement strand
TCTTTCCCTCTATATGAGGTACGTATAAGCTATCGCCTGCTTTAACTGTAAATTGCTGGCCTGCTATTTTTACTACTGCTAACATAAAATTCCCAAATTTAGGACGGCAAAGGTAAGGGTTTAGCTTCAGAACTGAGCCATGTTTTTGAAAAAATATACACTAAAAACCCTTCATTGGGGAAAACCGGTGCCATATAACCTGAAAATCAGCTACGAACCTGCTTTGTAAACAGCATATTCTCATTACATTCGCCCTTTATATGCAATATATATCTAGGTTCATACAGATACTGTTCACTATTTACGCCTTTTTGATCTTTGTCAGCTTCCTGCTGGTGATATTCCCCATCGTTGTAGTGGCCTCTTTTTTTGGCAAGATCAGGGGTGGTAATTTTATTTACAGGCTTTGCCATCTCTGGTCCGACTTTTTCTTACTTATGATCGGTATATTTCACCGTAATATATTTGAAGTGCCCCATGACCGGTCAAAACCCTATGTATTTGTGTTTAACCATATTTCCTATATGGATATACCGGTTTTGCTAAAAACCATTCGCTGGCAGCGAATCAGGGTATTGGGAAAGGCTGAAATGGCGAAAGTTCCCCTCTTTGGTTTCATATACAGGAATACGGCTGTTATGGTAGAAAGGAGTAGCCCCGAAAAAAGAGCGAAGAGTTTAATGCAACTTATATCTGTTATAAAAAAAGGGATCTCCATTGTAATTGCCCCCGAAGGAACATTTAACCTGACCCATAGGCCACTGAAGGAATTCTATGATGGTGCATTTAAAATAGCCATTGAAACACAAACACCCATTAAGCCGGTTTTATTGCTGGATACATACGACAGGATGCATTACGAAACCATCTTTTCTATTACGCCGGGAAGATCAAGATCGATTTACCTGGAAGAAATACCTGTTGAAGGACTTAGCCTGGATGATGTAGATCTTTTAAGAGAGAAAGTATTTAAGCTGATGGAGGAAAAACTGATCGTCTATAAAGCCAGTTGGATAAAAACAGTTGATTTGAAAACTAATTAATAAATCTTGCTGTATTTATCTAAGCCGCTTTTTTTCTTGTTTGCCAACACTTCGACAAGTTCTGTGTGACAACCAACCCAAAAAGCTGTCAGCCTGAGCTTGTCGAAGGCGTGTTGATTAGAGGATTTCCAGCTAACAGAATAACAAGTTAACTTTAGGACCATAAGATGAGCACAGGAAACGAAATACAATTTGCAGATGGATCATCCGGTTTTTGGGCAGAGATCATACTTCCGCTGGCACTGCCAACAATTTACACCTATTCCATTCCCACAGAACTTTTAGCCAGGGCCATACCCGGGTGCAGGGTAGAAGTTGTTTTTGGCAAGCATAAAAAATATGCCGGCATCATTAAATCGGTATTGGATAAACAACCCTCTTATCCAACCAAAGCCATTTTAAACGTATTGGATGATGAGCCTATCCTGTTTCCGCAGCAATTAAAACTATGGCAATGGCTCAGTGAATATTATATGTGCAGCGAAGGAGAAGTGATGGCTGCAGCCCTGCCCACGCATTTTAAATTGAGCAGCGAAACGATCCTGGTTTACAACGAAGAAGCAGGCGAAGATTTTACCCATTTGAATGATGAAGAATTTTTAGTGGCAGAAGCTTTGCTGCTGAAAAAAGAATTGCGGTTAACAGAAGTACAGCAGATACTGGACATAACGCATGTATATCCACTGGTAAAAAAGCTGATCGATAAAAAGATCTGTTTTGTGTGGGAAGCCATGGATGAGCAGTACAAGGTTAAAAAAGAAAGCTATGTTATCCTGAATCCTGAATACAGTAATGAAGAAAAGCTAAGTGAATTGCTCAACAATTGGAGCAGGGCACCCAAACAAATGGAATTGCTGCTGGCATTCCTGCACCTGCAAAAAACGGAAGGCGATGTTATTCAAAATGAGTTACTGAAAAAAGCTGGCGCTACCCTTGCCCAGTTAAAAGGACTTACAGAAAAAAATATTCTGATCGTGGAGAAGCGGTCGGTTGACCGGATAAAATCGCTTCCCAAAAATGTGGAGATCGATTTTGAGTTCAGCGCTGCACAGCAGCAAAGTTCTGATGCCGTTGCAAAAGCATTTGAAACAAAAAATGTTTGCCTGCTCCACGGTGTCACCAGCAGCGGAAAAACACAGGTGTACATTAAACTGATCGAAAAATATTTTGCCGCAGGGCAACAGGTATTGTACCTGTTACCTGAGATCGCGTTAACAACGCAGATCATCCGTCGCCTGCAAAAACATTTTGGCGGTAATATCACCATTTATCATTCGCGTTTTAATAATAACGAACGCATTGAATTGTGGAATAAAATACGAACGGGTGAAGTAAAGATCGTATTGGGTGCAAGGAGTGCCCTTTTCCTGCCATTTAAAGACCTTGGTCTGATCATCGTGGATGAAGAGCACGACCCATCATTCAAACAGCAGGATCCGGCTCCCAGGTACAATGCAAGGGATGCTGCCATTTATTATGCATCGCTTTTCCCCGCCGATGGAGGGGCAAAAGTTTTATTGGGCAGCGCCACACCATCGGTTGAAAGTTATTTTAATGCCATGCATGATAAATATGCTTTGGTAGAATTGAATGAACGTTTTGGTGGCATCAAATTACCGGAGATAGAAATTGTTGATACCAGGCAGGTGGCACAAAAGGGAAAAGTAATGATCAGTCCGCAATTAAAAGAAGCCATGCAAAAAGCATTGGATGGCGACAGGCAGGTCATCTTATTTCAAAACCGGCGGGGTTATAATCCTTACCTGATCTGCGGTGCCTGTGGCTATATTCCCCAATGTACACATTGCGATGTTTCACTTACGCTGCATAAATTCAGTAATAAACTGCATTGCCATTATTGTGGAAGCAGCTATCCAAAGCTGATCAGTTGTCCTGCCTGTGGCAGCAATAACTGGCTGGAGAAGAATTTTGGTACCGAAAAAATTGAAGAGCAACTGGAAGATGATTTTCCAAAACATAAAATTGCCAGGATGGATGTTGATAGTGTGCGTGGTAAGATGGCGCATGATAACCTGATCCAGTTATTTGAACAGCACCGGCTTGATATTTTAGTGGGAACGCAAATGGTAGTAAAGGGCCTGGATTTTGATAAGGTAAGTCTGGTGGGCATATTGGATGCAGATGGTCTATTGGCCTTTGCCGATTTCAGGGTTAATGAACGGGCCTTTCAGTTGATGGAGCAGGTTAGTGGCAGGGCAGGAAGAAAAAAGGAACAGGGCAAAGTGATCATCCAGGCAACGAATACAAAGCATCCGATTTTGCAACTGGTACAGCAGCATGATTATAAACAGTTTTATATTATGGAAATAGAGAGCCGTAAACAGTTCTTTTATCCGCCATACAGCCGTATTATTTTGCTAACTTTAAAACACAAGGATAAAAATATTGTAACAGCCGCGGCCGAAAAATTAGCGGCCCTGCTGAAACAGGACCTGAACAATTTTATTGTTGGTCCGGCGGCACCGGTTGTTAACCGCATACGCAACCAATATTTAATGGAGATCCTGATCAAGTTACCCAAGGAGCCGGGTATGAGTGTGAGGTATAAGGCAGCCATCAGGAACCATATTAACCAGGTAACGGGCGAGAAGAATTTTAAGGCTGTGACAGTAATTGCGGATGTAGATAAGATGTAACCCGTGGATAGGTTGCTAACCTAAGGTTGTCAGGTTGAGCTTGTCGAAACCGATGTAATCTGATTAACCCACCTTCGACAGGCTCAGGTTGACAGTTCAATTAAACATAAGAATGATCGTGCAGGAAAATATATTAATTAAAGAGTACAATACATTTGGTATCAGTGCATACGCAGATCTATTTGCTAAATTCAATTCGGTTAATGAATTAGGTGAACTACTTGAATTTAACCGACTGCCAACTTTGATTTTAGGCGGCGGCAGCAATATTCTCTTCACCAAAAACTTCAACGGCCTGGTTTTAAAAAATGAGTTGCTTGGGATAAAAGAGATAACTGAAGACGCTCATCATATATATGTACAGGCAGGGGCAGGGGTTAACTGGCATCATTTTGTTTTGCATTGTATCAATAAGGGTTGGGCGGGTGTTGAAAACCTTTCGCTGATCCCCGGCAATGTAGGTGCATCGCCCATGCAGAACATCGGGGCCTATGGCGCAGAGATAAAAGATGTATTTTATTCGCTGGAAGCATTCCATATCCGGGATAAAAAGATAATGAACTTTACATTGAATGATTGTGAATTTGGCTACCGCGACAGTGTGTTCAAAAGAAAATATAAAGATGAATTTGTGATCACCGCTGTTACCTACCGGTTGAACAAAATCCCTGATTATAATATTTCTTATGGCGCCATCGGGCAGGAGCTGGAGAAAATGGGCGTGAAGGACCTTAGCCTGCAGGCCGTATCTCAGGCTGTAATAAATATCCGCAGCAGTAAATTACCCAACCCGGCGGAGATCGGGAATGCAGGGAGTTTTTTTAAAAACCCCGAAATTCAAAATTCAAAATTCAAAAGTTTAAAAGAGCGTTTTTCGGGAATAGTTGGGTATGATCTGCCAAATGGTAATGTGAAGCTTGCCGCAGGATGGTTAATAGAACAAACAGGTTGGAAGGGTTACCGTAAAGGTGATGCAGGCTGCCATGAGAAACAGGCATTGGTATTGGTTAATTATGGTAATGCAAAGGGTAGTGAGATCTATGATCTGAGTGAAAAGATTTTGCAGAGCGTGAAAGAAAAATTTGGGGTGGGGTTGGAGCGGGAGGTGAATATTGTATAATTACTCTTTTTTAGGATCAATAAAATTTCGATAATTACTTTCTATGATTTCATATTTTGCGTATCGAAAGACTCTTGCTGAATCTACTTCCTCCTCATTTTTTATATAATCTTTTGGATATCCTTTCTCTTTATAAAACTGACCGGTAAATTTTATAATATCTCCACTGTAGCCCAAAGTGTCAGGTAGTTTTAAACTACTGTCAGATGGTTCAATAAAAATTGCTATATCTGAAACTCTACCAGAATCAAGGTACTTATGATAATCTTTTGAATCAGTCCAATTAGCACAGGCACAAGCCCAGGAAATATAACTTAGCTCAATCGTTTTAATTTTACTTTCTAAATTTTTTGTGTAAGTAGGATAATAATCGTTTTGAGTACGAGTCTCTTTTTGCATGTTCGTACAAGAAGCAAAAAGAGAAAGTAATGCTAGATAGAAAGATCTCATAACCTTTTTTAATTAAAATCATCTTCATTAAGATCCTCTTCACTAAAATGCTGCGTGCCGATGTTGAGCATACTTCCCATCAGGCCTTTAAATTCTATCTTCCCATCCATTACTTTTTTGCTGATCAGCGAATGCGCCGCCAGTCCGAGTAATATGAACTCCATCAGTAATGGGTTTTCTTTTTCTGATGCCGATTTGAAATGTTTTTTTAACAGCGTATGCAGGCCATCTACTATATACAATAAAGAACATTTCGGTGAGTCACCCTTTTGGGGTGACTCACCGCTTAAGATCAATTAAAATCATCTTCATTAAGATCCTCTTCACTAAAATGCTGGGTGCCGATATTAAGCATACTTCCCATCAGGTCTTTGAATTCAATTTTGCCGTCCAATACTTTTTTGCTGATCAATGAATGTGCTGCAAGGCCATGCAAAACAAATTCCATCAGCAATGCATTTTCTTTTTCATTGGCAGATTTGAAATATTTTTTTACGAGTGCATGCAGGCCATCCACTTTGTACAGTAACTGAACTTTGTCCTCATCTTTGGTCTCGAAAAAATTATTTAAACTATTCCCTGCATCAAACCAGCGGGTGATGGACCTGTAAGGATTTTCATCCGGCACCGCCTCCTTGTTCCTTTTCTTTTTTAATGTATCAGGATTGGGAAAGTATTGCCCGAATTGCGTGCGGATAGACCGCTCCAGCAAATTAAAAGCTACCTGGTACGGGCCTTCCTGCTCGCCTTCATATACCAATTCTATTTTACCGGTTATTGATGGAATGATACCAATGAGGTCGCTTAACCAAACCTGGGTTTCTTTTTCATCATTGATGATGGCCCTGCGTTCTGCAGCACTGATTGCATTTTCATAAGCGCTGATGCTGAGCCTTGCACTAACACCGCTTTTTTTATCTACCAGTTCACTCAAACGGGCCTCAAATGCTACCTGCTCGATCAATCTTTTTATAAGGTCACTCACTTTTACTTTTTGTTGCTGTGCTTCATGAATATCTGCTTCCTGTGCAGTTATTTCCAAAGCCGTTTCCAAAGTTTTTGGATAGTGCGTTAATATCTGGCTCTCGATCCTGTCTTTAAGCGGTGTAACAATACTGCCCCTGTTGGTATAATCTTCGGGGTTGGCAGTAAATACAAACAAGATATCAAGGGGCAGCCTCAATTTAAAACCACGAATCTGCAGATCACCTTCTTCTAAAATATTAAATAAGGAAACCTGTATCCTTGCCTGCAGGTCCGGCAATTCATTGATGACAAATATGCTGCGGTTGCTTCTTGGGATGATGCCATAATGCAAAACCCTTTCATCAGCAAAACTGAGTTTAAGGTTTGCTGCTTTTATGGGATCAATATCGCCGATCAGGTCTGCAACACTTACATCGGGTGTAGCTAATTTTTCTCCGTAGCGTTGACTGCGGTGCAACCAGGCAATGGGTGTATCATCAGCATGCTCTTCTATCAGATCTAATGCATAACGTGAAACCGGGTTTAAGGGGTCATCATTAATTTCACTGCCGGCAATGATCGGGATGTATTCATCCAGCAGGTCGATCATCTGCCTGGCCATACGTGTTTTTGCCTGTCCGCGTAAACCCAAAAACAAAATATTGTGCTGCGATAGTAAAGCTCTTTCTGTATCGGGTATCACCGAATCTTCGTAACCCAATATGCCGGGAAAAGGATTTTCTTTTGCTTTGATCTTTTTGACCAGGTTCTCACGGATCTCCTGCTTGATGCTTTTGGAAACATAGCCGCTCTTTTTTAATTCGCCGAGTGTTTTAATTTTCTTGCTATCCATTTTTATTTTTTATAAATCACTAAATTATTTTCGATCAAAAGAATTGAAGAATAAAAATGCTGTTGTTTTACTTCGTAATACAATTTTAGCCACAAAGGCACCAAGGCACAAAGGAAAATGGCAAGCCATTTTGTTGGCGTTTATGATTCAGAGAATAAATCTTTTAATTCCATCTTTAATTAACGGGACATTAAAATTTATTAAATATCCTAAACGTAGTTTTGTTAATTTTAAATGGCTCTTAAGTTGCGATAGCCACAACGGATTTAAAGTGTCTCTTGCTTTTAATTCACAAATTACTAATCCATCTACCCATACATCCAATGTGAGGCCTTCATCAAAAACTTTGCCGTCATAATATATTGGCAAATCAACCTGCCGTTTGTAAGGAATACCTTTCTTTTCCAATTCATAACAAAAACAGGCTTCATAAATTTTTTCCAACAAACCTGGCCCTAATTCTTTATGTACTTTATAAGCAGCATCTACAATTTCTTTCCCTAAAAATTCTTCCCTTTCTAATAATTGCGAATACATTTTGTCTGGTTTCTTTTTTATTTCGAAGAAATAACCTTTGTGCCTTTGTGCCTTTGTGTCTTTGTGGCTAATCATTTGTGCCAAAGGCACAAAAAATAAATTTTACTTAGTACACCGTCTTCCGTTTCCCGCTTTCAAAATCCTTAAATAACCGAGATGCTTCGTACCTCAGCATGACAGTACTTTTTGTTATTTCGCTATATTAATAAACTGTTTTCCTCTTCCCACTCTCAAAATCCTTAAATATAAATGTCCCCAGTTTATCCAATCCTGCAAAGAAGGCCTTACCATTATTGCACTCCGTAAATTCCTGAACAAATTTTTGCAGGTAGGGATCTGTTGCGATCATGAATGTTGTGATGGGGATCTTTAATTTTTTGCATTGCGTTGCTAAACTCATGCAGCGGTTCAATATTTTTCTATCAACACCCCAACTGTTCTTATAATAACGTGCGCCAACTTTTAAACAGGTTGGCTTGCCATCGGTGATCATAAATATCTGCTTATTGGGATTACGACGGCGCCGTAAAATATCCATCGCCAGTTCCAAACCTGCAACTGTATTGGTATGATAGGGACCCACCTGTAAATATGGAAGGTCCTTTATTTCAATGGTCCAGGCATCATTACCAAACACCACAATATCCAATGTGTCTTTGGGGTATTTGGTCTGGATCAGTTCACTCAAAGCCATCGCCACTTTTTTTGCAGGGGTTATCCTGTCCTCGCCATATAAGATCATGGAATGGGAGATATCGATCATCAACACCGTAGATGTTTGTGATTTAAAATCAGTCTCCCTTATTTCCAGGTCATCTTCCTGCATTTTAAAACTATCAATGCCATGATTGATCTGTGCGTTGCGTATGGAATTGGTAAAATCTATCTGCTCCATGGTATCGCCAAACTGGAAGGGCCTGGTCTCGGGGTTTATTTCATCACCGCCACCTGGTTTGAATGTCTGGTGGTTACCCTGTTTTGTTTTCTTCAGTTTACCGAAGATCTCTTCCAGGCTTTTTTTGCGGATGCCCTGCTCGGTTTTGGAGGTGATCTTTATTTCTCCTGTTTCGTTTTTATCATCAATATATCCTTTCTCTTTCAGGTCTTCCACAAAATCACCGATACCATATTCGTTGTTGGTTAGTTTATATTCTTTGTCCAGTTCATTCATCCACTGCATGGCTTCATTAAAATCGCCATTGGTATAGGTGAGTAATTGCAAAAAAAGATTGAGCAGGGTATCAAACAGAGATTTGCCCTGTTCATTGGGATCGAATTTAGAAAAGTGAAAGAAATTCATTTGTGGTATTTAAGCGGTACCGACGGTTTTAAACCATCTGACAGCAACTAAATTACGAAACATTTAAGTCTAACGTTTTGTTCGAATGTTAAATAAAAGATCCCCTAAAAAATTCAGGGGATCTTTTAAAAATCTATTCATCAAATTTCGATCTACTTTTTTGGACTATCTACCTTAGGGGTTGCAGGTTGATTAATTATTTGATCCCTGAGTTCCGGTGGCATTCCGGACTGGCCCTTATATTGTTGCTCCAGTTGCAATATCCGCATCAGGAACTGGTCTACTGCATTTTTATCCCCGTCTTTTCTGCCTTGTTGATCAGTATAATCAAAATTGCTGAGTTTCTCATCATCCAGTGCTGCATAATAAGTTTGTTGTTGCTCAAGATCTTTCTTTAAGCTTTTGGTTATTTTGGCTGCCAGCACGGTATCACCGGCTGAATAGGTTGCCTGTAACATCAACAACGAAATATAATTGTGTTGCTGGTCGCGGCTTACCATACCATAAGGAAAGTTTTCTTCCAACATCATCTTATCAACCTTATTCAGCATTTTTTTAGCTTCTTCTTTTTTACCTTTTTCAGCCATATCCATTGCCGCTGTTGTATAAGCCATGCGGATGCTGTTCAAATGACGGCGGTTCTCTTCATCAAAATAAACACCGGGTTTGTCGGCACTGCCTGATTTGAATACACTCATCATTTTATCATATGCCCACGCATCATTTACCTGGCTGCCTAAAACAGGTACCAACCGGTAAGTCATTCCATCCTGGCGTACATAAGCACGGAAACCAAGATCGGCAGCACCCTGCGATGTAAAATAGATCGGGCGTTTCCATTTATTGGCCGCAATGATATTTAAGATGGCTGCATCATTTTTTACCAATGCATTTTTTGAAATGTCAAATACAACCTGCGAAACCACACTGTCGCCGGCATTAACCGTTCCGTTTTGGCGAACCAGGTTTATATCAACAGGGATCGAAACCTTTTTGGTAGGGAAAACATTCAACACGTTGCCATCCCGTCCCTGTTCAACTTTATTGGGATCATCGCTGCCTGCAAAATCTTTCATCATGGTATAGAGGTCCATTGGCTGGGCAGGATCGGTTCCGGCCAGGCCGGCTTTGGTCCTGTACTTATTAAGGAATGTGGCATTGTTACCGTAGATCATTTCGGTAGAATAAACGACATCCCTGTTGGAGCCTTCAATTTGTTCTGCAGTCCAGATCGGATCTATAGGGTCACTGTCGTTCACCTTATAACGCAGCTGGTTGATATACCAATCGGTACCCAGCAAACTTGAATTGATCACACGGATATCTTTACGGATACCCTGTACTTCCTGTGCATACCATAATGGGTAAGTATCATTATCACCAAAAGTTATTAAAATCGCATTTGGTGCACAGCTTTCCAGGTAATCAATAGCCAGGTCTCTTGCCAATGTTTTATGGCTGCGGTCATGATCGTCCCATTCCTGGCTGGCCATTAATACCGGTACGGCCAATAAACACAAGCCACCGGCAACCAAACTTGCCATCATCCTGTTTTTAATGAAGGCGGAAAATAATTCTTTTACATACAATACGCCCAGGCCTATCCAGATGGCAAATGCATAGAACGAACCTACAAATGCATAGTCACGCTCACGTGGTTGATTACCGGCCTGGTTCAAATAGAACACAATGGCAAGCCCGGTAAAGAAGAATAGTAATCCTACAATTAAAAAATCACGCTTGTCTTTAATTAACTGGAATACCAATCCAAGTAAACCCAGGATCAATGGCAGTGCAAAAAGCTTATTATTTGCCTTGTTGTGTTTTAAACTGTCCGGCATAGCTTGCTGATCACCCAACCGCATATTGTCCCAAAAACCAATACCGGTCTTCCAGTTACCATCTCTCACATTACCCATATTCACGCCCTGTATATCGTTTTGTTTGCCGGCAAAATTCCACAAAAAATACCGCATGTACATCCAGCCAACCTGGTACGACAATGCAAATTTTATATTTTCACCCATGGTAGGGGCTCTCTCCCAATTACCCTGCTGGTCTTTTCCAATACCCATCCAGGAAGCATAATAATTAGCATGGTTCTGGTCATTGCTTTGATCCCACATGCGTGGGAATATATGCATGTCTTCAGGTGCATATTGATAAGATAGTTTTCTGCCACCTTCTTTGTACTTGTTTTTACTCTTAACATATGTTGCCCCTCCGTCTTTCATATCCGGGTTACCGCTCTCATCTCTTAATACATCGGCAGTAAAATCCTGGCCGTATAAAATTGGCCAATCTCCATATTGTTCACGTGCCAGGTAACTGTTTAAACTCATTGGGTTATCTACATTGCCCATGTCCAAAGCCACATTTGCACTGCTTCTTACCAGTGTAGTAAAATAAGAAGCAAAGCATCCCATCATTAAAAAGGCGAAACTCCAAAGGCCTAATTTTAAAAAATTCCAATTCTTTCTTATAGCCACTCTTAATCCAAAATAAATGAGCGCAGCGATCAACACAAAGAAAAATGCAAAGCCCGAAAAGAACGGCATGCCGAAGGAATTAACAAACAATACGTCTAAATGCCCGGCCCAGCTAATGGTATATTGTATCATGGCTTTTTGTACCACCCCGGTAATCACACATCCAATAAGAAACGCAAAGAACATTCCCCATTTGGTTACTTTATAGCGTTTAAAATAATAGATCATTACAATGGCCGGAATTACCAACAGGTTAAGTAAGTGAACCCCGATCGATAATCCTGCGAGGAAAAATATTAAGATTATCCAGCGGTCTGCTTTGGTAAAATGACCCTTGATATGCTGTTCGTGTTCAACATCAATATTCTGTTCCCATTTAAGCATGGCCCAAAACAGCACGGCTGTAAAAAAAGAAGACAGTGCATATACTTCGCCTTCAACAGCACTGTACCAGAATGAGTCGGAGAATGTATAAGCCAATGCGCCAACGATACCGGCGGCCATAATGCCGTAAATTTTTTCATTGTTCAATTCAGAACCGTCTTTTGTTACCAGTTTGCGGGCAAAATGTGTGATGCTCCAGAATAAGAATAAAATGGTAAAGCCGCTTGATAAAGCACTCATGAGGTTTATACCTGTAGCTGCACTCTCAGGACCGAATGGTGCCATGAATAAACGACCGATCAATACGAAGAAAGGTGCTCCCGGTGAGTGGGGAACCTGCAGTTTATAGGCACTGGAAGCAAATTCGCCACAATCCCAAAGACTGCCCGTGGCTTCCATTGTCATAATATATACGGCACATGCAATGATGCACACGATCCATCCGGTAATGTTGTTGATCCGTTTAAAGCTCATAGTATAGATTAGTTAGGTTATAGTCCCGATACTTATCGGGAGGCAAATATAATGATGTTTGGGGTTTTTACCTCACCACCTGGCCTCACCTCCCAACCTCCTCTCCGGAAGAGAGGGGGCGGAGCATTAAACATATCCAAACAAAGCGTCTTCCACTTCATCTTTATTTCTTATTTTCATCAATAATGCAAACAACATTTCATAAAAAAATCATCTTCGCCCCGATCTTCGGGATTTCCTCCTCCTTCGGAGGTTCTTTGAAAAAGAACGAACGTAGTTCAAGAGGAGGCCTTGCTTCATGAAAAAAGCCCTCATCCAACTTCATATAGCTGTTTTTTTAGCGGGCTTTACTGCTATTTTGGGGGTATTGATTGAACTGAATGAAGGATTGCTTGTGTGGTTCCGCCTTCTTATTACCGTGGCAACTTTAGCACTCATATTATTATATAAGAAACAACTGGTGCGGATCCCATTTAAAGATATACTCAGGATCTTTGGGGTGGGAACTATTGTAGCCATCCATTGGGTTACTTTTTATGCCAGCGTAAAATATGCCAATGTTTCTGTTGCCCTGGTTTGTTTTAGCGCAACAGGTTTCTTTACCGCTTTTTTTGAACCCCTGATATTAAAAAGAAGGATCTCTTTGATAGAAGTTGGTTTGGGATTGCTGGCCATTGCAGGTATATATATCATCTTCGATTTTCACCCGCAGTATAAAGTGGGGGTGATCTTTGGGATCATTTCGGCGATGGGCAGTGCCTTATTTCCCATTTTCAATAAAAGATTATTGGTCACATATTCTCCAGGGATCCTTACGCTGTATGAGTTGGGCGGAGGTTTACTTGCATTGACGATTTTGGTACCGTTCTATTTAATGCAGTTTCCGGCAGCCTATTATTTACCAACATCAACTGATTGGATGTGGTTGCTGGTGCTGGCCTGGCTATGTACTGTGCTAAGTTTCGACCTGCAGTTGAACGCTTTAAAAAAGATATCGGCATTTACAGCAAACCTTACTTATAACCTGGAACCGGTTTACGGGATCATCTTGGCTTTTATCTTTTTAAAAGAGAACAGGCAATTGCACAGTGAGTTTTATATTGGTGTTTTGCTGATCCTGCTGGCAGTGATATTGCAGATGATACGTATTTACAGGAGCAGAAAGCAGATTCAATAAAGGATCTACGGATTAACGAATAAACGGATTAACGGATTAACTGGTCAGTCAAGGATGACGATCTCTGTTTCCAGTTTTGCAAAAGATCTGAACATGGCGCTTACGCTGCAATATTTTTCCTGCGACAATGCAATTGCTTTTTCCAGTTTAGGTTTGTCTGCAAGGGCCATTTTTATTTTATAGGTGATCTTTACACGGTTGTAAATTTTTGGATATTCTTCCCGTACATCAGCATCTATATCAATACTGAAATCACTAAAAAACACTTTCATTTTGTTTAACATATGAACGATATCCATGCCGGTACAGCCACCCAGCGAAGCCAGCATCAGGCGTTTGGGGCTTGGCCCGGTATCTTCACCACCATCATCGGCAGTTGTATCCATCACTACGTCATGGCCGCTTATGTTTGCAGTAAAAGCCATGTTTGTATTAAATACCGTGGAAACTGAATGTGTTGTCATAATTAATTATTAATAGGGTTTATTTTAAAGATCAAAGTTGCATACCCGGCATTTTCTGCGTGCTCGATCCTGATAGTATGTTTACCGTTAAGTTTTATAAATGCTTCGTGGTAAGTGTCTTCATCATATTTATATTTTGAAACATCCCAAAAGTCGATGATCAATTGTTCATCAACAAATACTTTTACAATGTCATCGGCTGTAACACTTAGTTTATACATGCCTTCTTCAACATCCACTGTTCCTGTAGCCACAATGGCAAAAGAATCAGCCAGTAAATTTTTGCCAATGGCGCCCCACCAGGTGTAATCAATTTTTTTTGCCTGTTCGGTTCTTAAGGGCGTGTTGGCATATACTGTTTTGAACTGCTCATAGTTTTTATTTGGGTTGTGTGCGGCATCCCAACTGTACCATTTCACGGTCCAGTTAATATCCGGATGAAAATCCCTGAATGTAAATATATAATTACCCGCAGGCTGTTTTTTGCCAAAGCGATTGGTGAATGATTCACCATTGTACTCTAATTCAAGTTGTACATCATTACCTGTTCCCTGGGCTGTTATCTCCGCAGGGAATGTCCCTTCCCCAATGCTTATATTAGTTACATCTTTTGATTTTTTAATTTTGAATTTGCCCTTCGGTCCCAGCACATCAAAATAATAAACATTGTTGCTGTCTATTTTTTTGAGGAAGATAATGGGGTAGTGGTAATCGTAGGGACCCCATTCAGTGATGCGGATCTGGTTGCGGCCTTTTTTGAAACCAGCGGCAGGGATATCTTTCTTTTTCCAGATGCTTAGTATTTCCGGAATTACAGCAGTAGTATCTACAAGATCTGTGGGATCGATCCTTATGCCTTCAACAGCACTATCTTTTTTTAGTTGTGTCTTTACATTTTCATATTTGTTGTCGGAAAAGGTTAGTCCGTATGTAAGCATAACATCAACTGCTATGTTCTCATTTTTAAAATTGTTATACCAAAGATCGTAATTCATACTCCGCGTATCTCTTTTGTTTGCATATCCCCAATCGGAAGGCTGGGTTTTTCTTGCCCATAACTTAATAGCTGCAACCTTGTTGTTTTCAAAACTGTTGCCGCTTATACTGTTGCTCTGCCCGTGTTCGATCGCTATACCTATCCTGTTTCCTTCGAACCTGTTATTGTTGATGGAAGTTTGCCAACTATAGCCACCCCAGATGCCATGATCGCATTCTTTAATAATATTTTCTATGATCTTATTCTTACTGAAAGTTATTTCAACACCATTGGTAGGCGCATAACTGAAATCATTTTTATAAACATAGTTATTGTTGCATCCGCCCTCGCCTGTATCCATGGTTGTTTGGCCTGCCCATAAAAAGAAACCATCACCACCATGTGTTACACTATTATAAGCGAATACATTGTCATTGCACTGTTCAAAGATCAGTATACCGGCACTGTCTTGTCCACGGTTATAATAACCATGACTGTAACCACGTACATTAAAATCAATTTTATTGTGCAGGATATTATTCCGGCTGCTGCGGTACATGCCAATGCCAATGGCAGAGTTGAAAGAAAAATCATTATCAGTTATCACGCCATCATCAGATCGCATCATCATTAAAGCACATTGCCCGCCGGTGATGGTATTATTGCGAATTTTAGCCTCTTTGCAATCTTTTAAATAAATGCCTGCGCCATATCTCAGCCATTCGTCATTTTCATTGTGGTGAAAACTCATCCAGTCGCTTACATCTTCATGCAGCCAGTTACTTTGTAATTGCTGGCGGTAATTATAACTGAAATCAGAATTTTCTATTGTAAGATTTTTACATCCTTCAGCCATTATGGCAACTTTATAGCCGGTTACCCTCGCATTTTTGAGGGTGATATTATTGCCTTTAATTAAAATGGCCAGGCCATAGAATTGATTTGGCAGCTGCTTATCTACACTTCCCTGTAATAAGGCGTTATCAAAATCAACGGTTATATTATTGCCCTTTATGAGGATCACCGGGCGGTTAAGGGAATCATAGCCATTTATAGGATAATTTCCTTTTTTTACCTTTACGGAACTGCTGATGATCATTCCTCTGGTAAGTTCAATGGAAGGGGGTTCAGCTGCTTTTATTACCCGGGCCTGGAGTAGTATCAAGGTGAAAAAAATGATATTTGTGAGCAGTTTCATATTGATAAAGTTAGTCTTATTAACAATTTGGCTTTGATTGTGGGTAGATTTCGATAAAAAAGCAAAATTTCTTCCCCTTCAGACATTGATTATTAATATTTAACCTTACCTTTGCCGTCCAAAAATAAGCACTATGGCTAGAGTATGTCAGGTTACAGGAAAGAAGCCGATCACCGGAAATAAGGTTTCTCACTCAAATATTAAGACGAAACGCAGGTTTTTACCAAATTTGCAGACCAAACGTTATTTTCTTGCAGAAGAAGATAAGTGGGTTACCCTTAAAGTATCAACTGAAGCGATCAGAACGATCAATAAGAATGGTTTATTTTCTGTCGTAAAGAAATTACGTGCTGCTGGCGAAAAGATATAATACGTTAATCCGTTAATTGGTTAACACGTATAAACGGATTAACTGATTAACAAATAAACAAAATAAACAATGGCAAAGAAAGGTAACAGGGTACAGGTTATACTGGAGTGTACCGAACACAAAACGAGCGGTATGGCCGGCACAAGCCGTTACATTACCACCAAGAACAAGAAGAACACACCTGAGCGTTTAGAGTTAAAGAAACTTAACCCTATTTTAAAGAAGGTAACTGTTCATAAAGAAATCAAATAATAACGTTAATCCGTTAATTAGTTAATACGTTCAAACGGATCAACTAATCAACAAATAAACATACAACAATGGCAAAAGCAGCTAAAACCGCGATAAAAACCAAAGACCAGAAAGCAGCAGCAGATGCTAAGAACTGGACAAAAGTAATACGTACATTACGTAGCCCTAAAACAGGCGCATATACTTTTAAGGAAGCTATCGTACACAAAGACAAGATCAAAGATTACTTAGCCAGCTAAGTTTTCTACATCAAGATATTTAATAAAGCTTTCCGTAACTCGGGAGGCTTTTTTTTACGATACTTGATGCTTGAT
>JBDSGK010000147.1:0-31603 GCA_039919015.1 Ferruginibacter sp. | reverse complement strand
TGCCGGTTGCTACCAATGCTTTTTATCCTGCGTTCAGGTTAAATCCATCCAATCAATCAAAAGTATATATCGGTACCGGGCATAAACACACAGGCAATCAAAAATGGGTTTTTTATCATTCAGATGACGGAGGCTTTACCTATATAGATTCTACAACGATCAATGTTACCAAAGACCTTGTGTGTGCGCCCAGTGACGTAAATGTGCTATACGGTACCGATGGATTCAATATCTGGAGAAGCCAGAATGAAGGTTATAGTTTTCAGCTGAGGGTAACCGGTCTCCCCGCATCAAGGGTTATTACAAGCCTGGCGGTGAATCCCAATAATTCCGGAATTGTTGTTGCAACGCTTGGTGGCTTTACTACAGGCGAAAAGGTTTACTACACAGTTGATGCGGGTGTGAACTGGCAAAATTTAAGTGGCACATTACCTAATGTGCCGGTAACCAGTACTGCTATAAACAATAATGGTGATGTATATATCGGAACTGATATTGGTGTTTTTTACCAGGCAGAAGCTGAATCTGACTGGAGGCCTTTTTATAACGGCTTACCCAGGGTTCCGGTTACAGAATTGATCATTTACCCTAATTCAGATCTGATAAGGGCAGCCACCTTTGGAAGAGGTATCTGGCAAACTTCTTTATATACCAACTGTCCGACAACCGCTATTTTTACTACAAGTGTTAATACGCCCAGGGTTTATAATGCAGGTACATCTATTATTACTACGCAAAACATTCTTGGCAGTGCGGGAATAAATGTATTATACAAATCCGGTAGTTATATAATCATGAACCCGGGCTTTAGAGCCACACAAAATGCGGTAATGAATGCAAAGATAGGCCCATGCCTGCCAGGTATTGATCCTTCGACACAGCTACTTAAAGTTATTAAAGTTTCGGGAGCAGTTAAAGTACCACCATTACCTCCCGATCAAACACAAAAAACAGGACCTAAAGGAATTTATTATTAAACGAATAAATTTTACGCGGATGCCGTAATTGAAAAGAATGCGCTTTATTTCTTTTCAACCAGTGCCATGCGTTTCAGCAATGCTGCGATTTGTTTTTGCTGCAGATCCCCAATAAACTGATCCCAATCGGCCCAATTCCTTTATTTTTTCTTATTTTAGTAGCGTAGATATTTTCAGGTACCCTTTAGCCAAAATTTGCCGCTAAATAATGGCGATTTCTACTTACCCCTATAAATCCCTTAACATATAAAATATGCTGCAATATAGTTGCATGTTTTTCAAGGTTGACAATATAAAAAATGAAAAGAATTTTAAGTTTAATCTTACTGGCATTGCTTAGTCAAATGGCATTGGCCCAATATACGGTAAATGGAAATGCATTACGGATCTCCTGTAATGAGTACCGGCTCACCGATGCCGTAAATACCCAAACCGGTTCAGTATGGAATAATATTAAAATTGATCTTACCCAATCCTTTGATTTTAATTTTGATGTTAAATTGGGAAACAATGATAGCCCCGGCGCAGATGGGATCGCATTTGTTTTACAACCTATCAGTACCAGCGTAGGTACTACCGGCAGCGGACTTGGTTATGAAGGTATTTTTCCGGCAGTAGGGGTAACACTGGATACTTATCAGAATAGTTCACCCGACAATGACCCTAGCTATGACCATATTGCATTTCAGTTGAACGGTGACTTAAACCACGCTACCGCAAATAATATTGCAGGCCCCGTTACTGTGATAAACGGGAATAATAATATTGAAGATGGTAACTGGCATTCGCTGCGTATTGTATGGAATGCCGTAACAAAAACACTAACGGCTTATGTGGATGGCAGTTTTCGGCTTTCTGCAGTAAAAGATTTTGTAACCGATATTTTTTCCGGAAATCCCATGGTATTTTGGGGCTTTACCGGCAGCACCGGCGGAGAAAATAATTACCAGGGATTTAAAACTGCATTAAATCCTTCCTTTCATTTTAGCCCAACACAAAAAAGATGCATCAATGAACCGATTACATTTATAGACTCAACTGTATCTTTTGCACCCATTGTAAAATTCTACTGGGATTTTGGTGATGGCAGTCCAATTGATTCTGTTAATATAAGTCCAACACATACCTATACTACTGCCGGCAATTTTACAGTTACGCAAAGAGTAATTGGCGCAGATGGATGTGAAGCCACAAATACGCAAGTGATTTTAATTGGCAGTAAGCCTGTTGCCAAATTTGGTTATGATGATAATTGTGTAGTAAATGTTATTCAGTTTACAGACTCTTCCACAACGGCCGTAGGTACATTAAGTAATTGGTACTGGGATTTTGATAACAGTACTACTTCCACTTTAACCAATCCCACAACATCTTACTCAACGGGGGGCGATAAAATAGTTAAACTTGCTGTGAGATCAATAGAAGGCTGCGAATCCGATACATTGTATAAAGTGGTTCATATTTTCACCCGGCCAGTAATTGATTTTACTTTTACTGATTCTGTTTGTTACGGGTCTCCAACCAGTTTTTTTGGCAATCAGGTTTCGGGCAGTGACCCGGTTAGTGACTGGATATGGAACCTGGGAGATACTACTACAGTTCCGGTACGTACGCAAAATACCATATATACATTTACAACTCCCGGAAGCCATGGTGTTACTCTTCTAGCAACATCTAATGGCAGTGGAGGTTGCCTGGGATTAGTGTCTAAAATTGTATTCGTTGTAAATAAGCCCAATGCTTATTTTAAAACCAATATTATCTGTCAATCCTTCTCAACAATACTTACAGATTCTTCTTATACATCTGATGGTACTCCAATAACACAATGGTGGTGGGACCTGGGCAACGGCCAGTTCTCTACACAACCAAACCCTTCAACCACATATAATGTACCGGGGCCGGTTACCATAAAACATGTAGTTACCAATTCAAGAGGTTGTACTTCTGATACACTAACACAAACAATCAATATATCCGCAAAGCCGGTTGCCAATTTTGGTTTCAGTAACCCGCTTTGTACAGGTTTGCCTGTTCAGTTTTCAGATTCAACACTTGTTACAGGCGGAACTGTCAGCCAATGGAGCTGGATATATAATGGGACAGAATGGAGTACACAGCAAAACCCAGCACGTAGTTTTGCTACCGGATCGCAAACGGTACAATTGGTTGCTACAAGCAATGCAGGTTGTATAAGCGATACGGTTGCAAAGACCTTTGTTATCCTTCCGAGCCCCAATGTTAGTTTTAATTTTAGTGATGCCTGTAAAAATGATGTGATCAATTTTTCCGCAGTTGATAATTCCGGAACAGTAACAGACTGGAAATGGACTTTTGGCGATGGTGGTATTTCAAATGCAAAAGATACACAACATATTTATACAGCCGGCGGTACGTACCCCGTTAAATTATATGCTTCGGCTGCCAATGGCTGTTATAGCGATACATTGGAAAGGGATATTATCATTTATAGTACCAACGCATTCGCAGGTAACGATACCATTACACCATCAGGCAGGCCATTACAATTGCAGGGAAGCGGTGGAATAAGTTATGAATGGATACCAACAACCGGATTGAATGATCCATTCATTTCAAATCCCATCGCTATATTGACAGGTACACAAATGGTTACCTACACGCTAAGAGCTTATACCCCGCTGGGCTGCGAAAGCTTTGATGATATTAAAATACAGGTTTACCAGGCACCGGAGATCTATTTACCCAATGCCTTTACGCCAAACGGGAATGGTCTGAATGATCTGTATAGAGGAATGCCCATCGGTATCAAAGATTTTAAATACCTGAAGATCTTTAACCGTTTCGGGCAGGAGATATTTTCTACTACCGATGTTCAAAATGGATGGGATGGAACCTATAAAGGTAAACCACAGAATAGCGGGGTTTATGTAGTTATTGCAAGAGGTATAGATTACAGGGGCCTTGTAGTTGAGCGGCAGGCTACGGTCATGCTGATCAGGTAAGGAAGAAATTAGCTAAGCGGGTAAAAGAGGAAAATAGCTGAAAGAGAATTTTCCACAGGTTTAAAAAAAGAAATTAGCTAAGAGGAGGAAAGAGGAAAGAGCAGAAAAACAAAGAAGGAAAGAGTTGAAGGAATATTTTAAAGTCTTCCTTTTTTCTCTTTTTTTTTGTCCTCTTAGCAAAAAAAATATAAATCAAAGTTGCCGGCCTTTAGATATTGGCAGCCTGGCTTATGAGGGAATACTAACTTTCATCTTCTTTAAGAAATCATACAATTCACTCATCGTTTTTATATCCTCAACAACCAAAATACCATTCTTACCCACCTGTTTTAATTTTCCTTTATTGGTGCCTTTTTGTAAAAATAGCAGGATGCCGTTAAAGGTTTCACTTTGAAAATAGGTTGAGTCGGGATTGCTTACAAAGAAACATTTGAGTGTGTTATTCTTTAAGAACATTTTTTCAAAGCCCAGCTCCACTGCAATTTTGCGGCAGCGTACCGTGGTAAACAGATCCTCCACCTGATGGGGTATCGGGCCAAACCTGTCAGCCATTTCGGTATGAAAAGCCTGAAGGTCTTCTTCGGTCTCGCAATTATCTAAACGGCTGTAAAGCGATAATCTTTCTGTAATACTTTCCACATAACTGTCGGGTATTAAAATTTCCAGGTCAGTATCAATGCTGCAGTCGCTTACAAAATCATCCTGTTGGGCAATTTCTTCCTTGTATAGTTCTTTGAACTCGGTTCGTTTTAATTCACGGATGGCTTCATCCAGTATTTTCTGGTACATTTCAAAACCGATCTCGGCAATAAAACCACTTTGTTCACCACCCAACATATTACCTGCGCCACGTATGTCAAGGTCTCTCATGGCGATCTGGAAACCACTGCCCAGGTCGCTGTATTGCTCCAGGGTACTTAATCTTTTCCGGCTGTCAACAGGTAAGGTGCTCATGGGTGGAGCAAACAAATAACAGAACGCTTTTTTGTTACTGCGGCCAACCCTTCCCCTGAGTTGATGGAGATCGCTTAATCCAAACTGGTGTGCATTATTTACAATGATGGTATTTACATTCGGAATATCTACACCACTCTCCACAATATTGGTACAAACCAGCACATCATATTTTTTATCCATAAAATCGAGGATGGTATCTTCCAGGTCGTCTCCATCCATTTGTCCGTGTGCATAGGCAATGCTCACATCGGGGCAAAGGCCCTGTATAAAACCTTTCATCTCTGCCAAACCATTTACCCGGTTATGTATAAAGAAAACCTGTCCGCCTCTTTCAGTTTCATAATAAATAATATCGCGGATGGCATCTTCATTAAACACCATCACTTCGGTTTGTATAGGCTGCCGGTTTGGCGGTGGGGTATTGATGATGCTCAGATCTCTTGCGCCCATCAAACTAAATTGTAATGTTCTTGGAATGGGTGTTGCAGTAAGTGTTAAAGAATCAACCGTGGTTCTTAAATGTTTTAATTTTTCTTTAGCAGCCACACCAAACTTCTGTTCTTCATCAATGATCATGATCCCCAGGTCCTTGAATTTTACATCTTTGCTCAGCAATGCATGTGTGCCAATGATGATATCGATCTTTCCTTCTGCTACTTTTTGTAAGGTCTCTTTTTTTTCTTTGGCCGATTTGAACCGGTTTATAAAATCAACTGTCACCGGAAAATCCTTTAAACGGTCCCCAAAAGTTTTATAATGCTGGTAGGCAAGAATTGTTGTTGGTACCAGAACCGCAGCCTGTTTTCCATCGCAACAACTTTTAAATGCAGCACGTATGGCGATCTCTGTTTTGCCAAAACCTACATCGCCACAAACCAGCCTGTCCATAGGTGATGGCTTTTCCATATCACGCTTCACATCTTCTGTTGCCTTGCCCTGGTCTGGTGTGTCTTCATAAATAAAACTGGCTTCCAGTTCGGTTTGCATATAGTTATCCGGACTGTGGGCAAAACCCTCCTGGCTTTTTCGCTGTGCATATAATTTGATCAGGTCGGTGGCAATATCTTTAACCTGTCTCTTGGTCTTATCTTTTAGTTTGTTCCATACATCACTGCCCAGTTTATTCATTTTGGGTACAGTGCCTTCCTTGCCGCTATACTTTCCTATTTTATGTAAAGAAGAAATATTTACATACAACAGGTCCCCATCTTTGTATTGAATGCGTACGGCTTCCTGCATCCTGCCATTGGCTTCGATCTTTTGTAAACCGCTGTACACACCAACACCATGATCAATATGCGTAACATAATCTCCCGGTTGCAGTTCCCTCAAGGTTTTTAAAGTGAGCGCTTTGTTTTTGCTGAAAGCCTGCTTCACTTTGTATTTATGGTAGCGCTGAAATATCTGGTGGTCGGTATAGCAAACCGTTTTCAGGTCATCATCAATAAACCCTTCATGTATGGAAGTAGGAACAGGAATTACATTGATCTCTGCTTTAAGGTCAGTGAAAATTACATGCAGCCTTTCTAACTGCTTTGGATTTTCAGCAAATAAATAGATATTGTATTGCCGGGCTTCGTACTCTTTTAAATTTTTTATTAAGAGATCGAAATTGCGGTTGAATGCAGGTTGTTCCTTAGTCGCAAAGTTGATCGTTGATCGTTGATCGCCCACAGGGCCCTGCGGGTTTGCGAAGAAAGCTTTGTTCCCAAACTCTACAATATGCCGCTGTTTTATTTCTTCTTCAAGCGTTGCAGCATTTACAAAATCAGTTATTTTCAAATCGCTTTTGAAATTAAGATCCTCTTCTTCATTTTGGATACTGCTAATTGCCAACTGCCAACTGTCAACTGCCAACTGCAAATCTTCTTCCTGCTGTTCAATTTTTTCTTTAATGAAATCCCAATCTTCAGTCCAAACAACCGTATTCCCTGGTAAAAATTCCATGATGGAAACTTTCTCTCCACTATCAAATTGTGTCTCTACGTTTGGAATGATACTTACCTGCAATAATTTTCTCTCACTTAACTGGTTCTCCGGGTCAAAAATTCTTATACTGTCTACCTCGTTGCCGAACAACTCTATGCGGTAAGGTTTTTCGTTGCCGAAAGAATAAATATCAAGGATGCCACCACGTACTGCAAACTGCCCAGGTTCATATACAAAATCGGTTCTTTTAAAACCATAGCCAACAAACCTCTCGTACATGCTGTTGGTATCAATGCTATCGCCCTGTTTTATGGAGATGATATTTGCAGAAAGTGTTTTTGGTAACACCACTTTTTCAAATAAAGCTTCGGGGTAGGTTACAATACAGCCAACCCTGTTATTACTCAAAGGATTTGCAAACCGGGTGAGGCATTCGGTACGCAACATCACATGGCTTGCATTAAGCAGCCTGTAGTTCTTTTTATTTTTAAATGAAGAAGGAAAATAAAAAAGGTTCAGTGCACTGGTAATATTCTCCAGGGTATTGTGGAAATAAGCCGCTTCTTCGGCATCCCTTAAAATGACCAGGTGATTTAATTGTGATGCTGATTCATGATCAAATACAGCAGAAAAGACGAATGGTGCTGCACTTCCTTGAAGGCCTTTAAGCTGAATTTGCTGGGGTTGGGATGCAGTTAACCGGTCCACTATTTTAAAACAGCGGCTGTCATTTGCATACCCTTTCAACAACATTTCCAGATTCATCAGGGCGGCAAAGATAAGACGAATAAAAAATGTAGCGAAGATTCTCCTGGAAATAGCAATAGGGAGGCAACAAAAACGTTATCAGGATTGTCTTATCAGTGATTTTATGTATAATTTTGAGAATAAGACCTTTCACTAAAAAGATCCGGTAGTAATTGAGCTAAATGAAAAAATTCTATTCATTCTTATTGTTTACCCTTTTCGTATTTAGTTATATTACCATAACTGCTCAAAATACCCCGCAGGGTTCTGCGAACGACCTGCCTGTTCGTTTTGCAGCAGGCAATTTTATTACAGGTAATAATATTCAGCGCCAAAGTTTTCAAATACAGGATCTTCAAAATGCTCTTTTTAATAATGACTATTATGTGCTGGTGCAATTTGCTACATTACCTTCCGGGCAATCAACAGCTGCATTAAAAAAAGCCGGAATGGAACTGGGCACTTATTATCCGGGTAATACTTACTTCAGCTCCATGAGTAAAAGTTTTGATCTTTCACTGGCAACAAAATATAATATCGTTTCTATAACCCATCTTCCCGCATTTTATAAAATAGACCCGGCGCTGCTTAATAAAGGAGCAGATGATCTTTTTGTAGTCAGCTACTATCCTTCCTTAAATAAGCAGGATGTGATACCCGAATTGCAAAAGACGGGAGCTGTTGTGGTACCAACAAAATATACAGCAACCCATGTTGTGTTTATCCAGGCATCAAACGATATTATAAATGCCATTACAGCTTTGCCCTTTGTGAGTTCGGTTAGTTTGCAATCCATCGTTGACAAACCTTTGAATTATAAATCTATTGGAAAGCATGCTATAAGCAGCCTGCTCTCTCCATCGGGCCGACGCTTAAGTGGCAAAGGAGTTACTGTTGGAGTTGGTGATAACTCCGAAATTGTTACACCACATGTTGACTTTACCGGCAGGGTGATCAGCCGTGTGCCATTTCCATTTAGCTTTCATGGCATACATGTTTCGGGTACAGTGGCCGGCGCCGGCATTTTAGATCCAAGGAACAATGGTATGGCACCAAGGGCAACGATCGTTAACCAGTGGTTCAGCGATATTATTACCAATACTCCTGTTTATTATGCCGACCATAATATGATCGCCACCAACAACTCTTATACAACAGCAGATGATAGTTGTGCAGGCAACAGCGTTTATGATGTATTGAGTAATTATACAGATAATCAAATGCGGGACTATGAAAAAGTGTTACACGTTTTTTCTGCGGGCAATGATGGCAGAACAACCTGCTCACCATTTCCCATTTCATTTGCTACGATAAAGACAGGTTACCAGTGTGCAAAAAATGTACTGACAGTAGGAGCCATTGATTCATTTTATTTAATTGCCGATTTCAGCAGCCGTGGCCCGGTGCTTGACGGAAGAATAAAACCCGAAATTGTTGCCACCGGTGTTAATGTATTTTCAACAAGACAAAATAATACCTATGGAAATAACAGCGGTACAAGTATGTCGGGGCCGGTTGTTGCAGGAGCAGTAACGATTTTAAATGAGCAATACCGCAAATCCAATGGCGGCACTGTTCCCAAGGCTTCTTTAATAAAAGCGCTTGTGTGTAATACTGCCGAGGACCTGGGTAGACCAGGGCCTGATTATACTTTTGGTTTTGGAAACCTGAATGCAAGAAGAGCTGCAGAAGCTATTGAGAATAATAATTTTTTTATCAGCACTACTACGCCTTCATTAAATGCAATTACTGTTCCTGCAGGTGTAAGGCGTTTAAAAGTTATGTTGTATTGGGCCGATACTGCAGCAGCACCCAATGCTGCCAGTACATTAATAAACGATCTTGATCTTACAGTAACAGCACCCGGGCCGGTAACACATCTTCCGTTAATTTTAAATCCGGCAGCCAGCTATGTAGATAGTAATGCAGTGCAGGGTGCTGACCATGTAAATAATATTGAGCAGGTTGTGATCAATAATCCTGCATCAGGGAGTTATGATCTGAATGTAAGTGCTTTTGCTGTTCCGTTTGGACCACAGGAATATGTACTTACTTATCAAATGGAAATGAACGGAATAACCGTTGAATATCCTTTTGGTGGAGAAACACTGGTGCCCGGGGTAACAGAAGTTATCCGTTGGTCGGCATATGGCGATGAAACAAATAGTTTTACGATCGAATATTTTGATGGTACTGCATGGAACCTGGTGAATAATAATGTGGCAGCATCCGCACGATCCTATAACTGGGTAGTTCCCGCAACCGTCAGTAATAATTATTTGATCAGGGTTAGCAGGAATTCATCAGCTTATACCGATCAAAGTGATGTTGATTTCAGGGTGATAGGCCAACCGGTTGTAACTGCAACGGTTCCATGCGAAGGTTTTGTACAATTAGACTGGCCGGCAATTAACGGAGCATCTTCTTATGATATCTGGCAACTGAAAGCTGATACCATGGCTATCATTGGTAATACATCCGCCCTTACTTATTTGGTGCCCGGATTAAACAGTACTACCCAGTATTGGTTTGGCGTAAGTGCAAAGAACGGAACAGTGAATGGTATAAGATCAGTATCAAGAGCTGTCATACCTGCAACAGGTACCTGTACTTTAGCGGGCTTTGATAATAACTTTAAAGGAGTCTCTATAGATTCACCCATTACCAGGAGGCAATTCACTTCGGTATTATTAACAGCTGCGGAGAAAATAAAATTCACCATTAAAAACCTGGATAATATTTCATCATCCGGCAGCTACGACCTGTTCTATCAAATTAACAGCAACCCTGCGGTGATGGAAACCAATGCAACTGTTGTAGCTTCATTGGGTACCTATCAATATGCATTTGCAACACTTGCCGATTTTTCGGCACCGGGCATATATACAATTAAGGCCTGGGTGAAGCGAACGGGCGATACACAGGTGCTGGATGATACCGTTACTGTTATCATAAAGAACCTGGCCAACCCGGTACTTACACTTCCCAATACAGACGGGTTTGAATCTACTACGGTTAAAGATTACCTGGTGAATACAACCGGCCTGGATGGTGATGATAAACTTGATTTTAAAACAAACTCGGTAAGGGGCCGTGCCCGTACCTTTGTAAACACCGGCTTTGCGTTGAACGGTACCAGGGCAATAACACTGGACCAGTTTGTTTATAATGCTGCATTAACTACGGATAGTTTGTTGATGACCTATAACCTGAGCAATTATACCAGCGGCAATCAATTGCGGATAGATCTTTATTACAAAAATCACGGACAGGATAATAATCCCAACAATAAAGTATGGATACGGGGCAGTGATACCAAACCATGGGTTTTTGCTTATGACCTGTCGGCCAACCAGGCAGCGCTGGGACAATGGAAACATGCTTTGATAAATGTGAATGATGTACTGGATACCGTATTACCTGCACAACCGATCAGCACAAGTTTTCAAATTAAATTGGGCGAACAGGGAAATTATTCAGCAAATATTCCTGATCCCATACTTGACCAGGATGATGGTTATACTTTTGATGATGTTACCATTAAAGAAGTAACCAATGATATTGGGATAACAAAAATTGTTTCGCCATCTATTACTGGATGCGGAACCTATGGCAGCCAGTTGATTTCCCTGGAAATAAAAAATTACAGCAGCACCACATTTAACAATGTGCCGGTTTATTACAGCATGAATGGTGCCGCGCCGGTGATGGAGATGATTGTATCATTACCCCCGGGATTAACACCACACACATTTACTGTGCCCGAAAACCTTTTGGTAAACACCGATTATAGTTTTGATTTTTGGGTGAATGAAACAACTGATGGGTACAAACTCAACGACAGTATTTTAAATTATGCTTTCCATACCAGCCCGGTCATCAGTACTTATCCCTATTTAGAAGGTTTTGAAAGCAGTACAGCAAGCTGGTATAGCAAAGGCTTAAACAACAGTTGGCAATGGGGTACACCCGCAAAGCCCATTATTACCAAAGCCGCCAACGGTACAAAGGCATGGGTTACATCTTTGACTGGCCATTACAACAATAATGAACTTTCCTATTTGTATTCACCCTGTTTTAATTTAAGCGGGTTAACCCAACCGGTTTTGTCTTTCAGCCATATTTATAAAATTGAAGATGGAACACCGGCTGATTTTAACTGGATAGAATATTCTGATAATGGAGGTGTAACCTGGAACCGCTTAGGATTGAATGCTGTGGGTACAAACTGGTATAATGATCCTACTGGAAAAAAACAATGGCGCCCATCCTTCACTACCTGGCACGTGGCAAGCACAGATATTCCAACAACAGGCACTAATGTTCGTTTCCGTTTTGTAATGTCGAGTGATCTTGGATACAACCTGGAAGGAGTTGGCATTGATGACATTCACATTTTTGAAAAGGAACTTATTTATAACAGTGTACCTGTAACAGGCCTAACCCAGGCGGTAAGCGGCTCCAACTGGATCCATTATTCATCGGGCGGAAGAAGGGTTGCATCTATAAATCCAAATGGAAATAATTTGGGTAATACAACAGTTGCTGTATATCCCTATACCGGGCCTGTGAGAATAAGCAGCCGTCAATATTATGTCAACAGGAATATTGTGATCCGTCCGCAAACACAACCGGGTGCTGATGTTTCGGTCCGCTTTTATTTTACCGATGCAGAAGCAAAAAGTTTATTGGCAGCAACAGGCTGCTTATCATGCAGTAAACCCATCGACCCATATGACCTGGGTGTAACAAAATACAGTGGTACAGCAGCAGAGGAAAACGGAACACTGGCTGATAATATAAGCGGCATGTACATGTATATATTGCCGGCCAATACAGCGATCATACCTTATGATAACGGCTACTATGCCGAGTTCCCGGTAAACAGTTTTAGTGAATTCTGGTTAAACAACGGGGGCCCCGGCGCAAACACCCCATTGCCGGTTAGCCTGGTTAGTTTTGAAGCTGTTAAACAAACTTCTAAAGTTTTATTGCAATGGACAACAGAGCAGGAATTGAATGCCGATAAATATATTGTGGAAAGAAGTTCGGATGGAATTAACTATACCGCTATCGGAACCAAAACCGCATTTAATAATAACCAGCAAAATAATTACCGGTTAACCGATATGCAACCTTTGCCTGGTTTAAATTTTTATCGCTTAAAAATGATCGATAAAGATGCCGGCTTCCGCTATTCGCCCATACGCAAAATTAATTTTAGCAATCCCGGCGATGATATTTCTGTTTATCCAAATCCTGTTGTTGATGGCAAACTTTTTATTGCATCATCTGCCGGTGCTGCCACGGCTGTATTGTTCGACGCTGCCGCAAGAACAGTAAGGTCATTTAAACTACATGGAAGAAGCAACACGCTTGACCTAAGCGGCATTGCAAAAGGCAATTACCAGCTCAGGGTGATCACAGAAAATTCAATGCACACAGAAAAAATAATCATTCAATAATAACCCATTTAAATTTTACAAAGCTTCTCTATTTCCCTTTTACGGAAGTTTTTTTATTTTATTGTCGCGGCGGCAAGTTGTTTGTGGGGACACAAACCACGGCACCTCCTCGGTCGGTGTCCCCACCGACCGAAATCAGTAGCGACAATTTGGAATGCACCCTTTCCGGTTTACGGAAGTTTTTTTATTTTATTTCTTTGTAACTTTCCACAAACAGAGAAAATGGCATTATTACCGTGGCGAACCGGAAAAGTTATCCGCATAGAAGATGAGACAAGAACCACCAGGAGATTCTGGATCGAAGTACCTGAGTTAACATCCTTTGATTTTATTCCGGGACAGTTTGTAACCCTGGATCTTCCCATTCATGAAAAAGCAAATAAGCGTTGGCGCAGTTATTCCATTGCTTCCTGGCCCGATGGTAGCAATGTATTTGAGTTGATCATTGTTCTTGATAAACAGGGTGCTGGCACCAATTATATTTTTCATGAAGTAAAGCAGGGCTCTCAATTAACCTTTCGTGGGGCACAGGGTGTATTCACTTTAAAAGAGCCAATACAGAAAGAGATTTTTTTAATTTGTACAGGTACGGGCATTGCTCCATTCCGGAGTATGGTGCATCATATAAAAAATAACAGCATTCCTCATAAAAATATTACCCTGGTCTTTGGATGCCGTACAAAAGATACCCTGCTATATTATGAAGAGATGAAAAAGCTGGGAGAAACGGTTACGGGCTTTACTTATATCCCTACACTGTCTAGAGAAACCTGGGAAGGTGCCTCCGGCTATGTTCATGATATATATGAAGACGTATGCAGGGACAGGCAGCCTGCTGTTTTTTTATTATGCGGCTGGCGGGAAATGATAGATGAGGCAAAAAAAAGAATCACCAATATGGGATACGATCAAAAAGATATTCATGTAGAATTATATGGTTAGACCGGGGCCTGGCGCTACGAAAATAAAAAATGATTTAAATCACCTCTTGCAATGATTAATACGATACAGGCAATTTGATTTAAAATAGACATTTCTTCCTTAACTTGTAGCATTAAAAAACTTTCAGTAATTAAGTTCCTATGGGTGCATCTTCCATGATCGTTTTGATTATTGCCGGGCTTGCGTTTTCCGTAATTGCTGTTTTGGTTGCACGGTTAGTGACCAAAGGAACTACAAATCCGCAAAAAGGCGAACCATACGAATGTGGTATTCCCACAATCGGTAAGACCTGGGTTCAGCTGAACGTTGGGTATTATTTATTTGCCCTGGTGTTTTTAATTTTTGATGTGGAACTGATCTTTATTTTTCCCTGGGCTGTAGTGGCAAAGTCTGTGGGATGGATTGCATTGGTAGAGATCATCATTTTCTTTTTCATATTATTTGTGGGTTTTTTATATGCACATAAAAAAGGTGCATTGAAGTGGAAATAAAAGCCGGCCCCCTCCAGCTCCCCCAAGGGGGAGAGTTATTGTAGCGATGATTATAGAGAAGATCGAAGCAAAGAAATGAATTTGGTAATAAAAAGAGTCTTATAAGATAAATGAATAACTCTTCAAATAATTCAGAGTCTTTTAAAACCCCTCCTTTGGAGGGGCTTGGGGAGGCTTCTTTTCCGGGGCAGATACAAGAACTGCCCGGTGGCGGCATTGTATTAAGCAAACTGGATGATGTGATCAACTGGGCCAGGTCAAACTCTTTATGGCCACTCACTTTTGCAACCAGTTGCTGTGGTATTGAAATGATGGCTGTAGCTTCGGCCAAATATGATTTTTCACGTTTTGGTTTTGAAGTGGCCCGTGCCTCCCCACGCCAGGCCGATGTTATTATTATAGCGGGTACCATTGTAAATAAAATGGGACCTGTTCTCAAAAGATTGTACGACCAAATGGCCGATCCAAAATATGTAATTGCCATGGGCGCCTGTGCTATCAGCGGCGGCCCGTTTTTTTATAATACTTATTCGGTAGTTAAAGGTGCCGATCATATTATTCCTGTAGATGTGTACATACCGGGTTGCCCACCAAGGCCCGAGGCATTATTGCATGCATTGATTACTTTGCAGGAAAAAATAAAAGCCGGTATGACACGAGAACAAATTAAAACCGGCAAAGAATAAACATGATCAAAGAGGAGTTGAAAACTAAAATAACTGAACTGCTTGCTACCGCCGTTTTTGATGAAACCGGCGAATGGCTTAATATTTCTATTGATGCCAAAGACTGGTTACCGCTTGCCAAACAACTCCGTAATGATGAAAGCTTGCAATTCGATTATCTTTTCTGTTTAACCTGTATTGATTTTAAGACAAACCTTACGATGGTTTACCACTTCAGCTCAACAATATTCCGCCATAATATAGTGATCAGGTCGGTTTTGAATAATGATAAACCCGAAATTGAATCCGTTAGCCATATCTGGAAAACGGCTGAATTTCACGAAAGGGAAGTGTATGAAATGTTTGGTGTTGATTTTTTAAATCATCCCGATCTGCGGTTATTGATATTGCCGGATGGATGGGAAGGCAGGAACCCCATGAGAAAGAATTTTGAGGATCCGGTGAATATGATAAAATTGTAAAGCCCCTCAATCCTCCAAGGGGGAAGAAAGCAAGAGATTTATGTATAGAAATACTGACATAATTAATGAAGGTTCTCAAAGCCCCTCCTTTGGAGGGGTTGGGGAGGCTGGTGATCTGATCATCAATGTAGGACCTCAACATCCTGCAACCCATGGTGTACTACACCTGGTGATCACACTCAATGGCGAGACCATAAAAAAAGTGGAGCCGCACCTCGGTTATATTCACCGTTCCATTGAAAAAATGTGTGAGAGCCTTACCTACCGGCAATTCATTTATGTTACCAGCCGCATGGATTATCTCTCTGCTCATATTAATAACCAGGCCTGCGCCTTATGTGTTGAAAAAGGAATGCAGATAGAAGTACCTGAAAGAGCCCAGGTGATCAGGGTGCTTATGGCCGAGCTTACAAGAATTGCTTCGCATGAATTGTGGTGGGGAGCCATGGCCATGGATATCGGAGCTTTCACACCTTTCTTTCATGCTTTTCGTGAAAGAGAAGCGATCAATGACATCATGGAGAAAACATGCGGCGCCAGGTTAACGATGAACTATATGGTACCTGGTGGCGTGATGCAGGAACTGCATCCCGACTTTCAAAAAGAAGTAAAAGCCTTTATCGAACTTTTTAAATCCAAAGTGGATGAGTATGATGAAATGGTGACCGGCAATATTATTTTTCAGAACAGGATGAAGGGAGTTGGTATCCTGTCAAAGGAAGATGCGATCTCTTTTGGTTGCACGGGCCCTACAGGCAGGGGAAGTGGGTTGAATTGTGATATTCGTAAATTATATCCTTATGATGCTTACCATAAAGTTCAGTTTGATGAGGTCATAGAAACAGCGGGCGATTCACTCGCCCGTTACATGGTAAGAATAAAAGAACTGCATCAATCCATACACATCATAGAACAACTGATAGACAATATTCCTGAAGGAGATTTCCAGGCCAAAACAAAAGCCGTTTTAAAATTACCCAAAGGAGAATTTTATTCAAGGGTTGAAACAGCAAGAGGAGAGTTTGGTGTATATATAGTTAGTGAAGGAGGGATGACGCCCTACCGGATCAAATTCCGTTCACCGGGATTTTCAAATCTTTCAGCACTGGATCATATGGCAAGAGGCGGTAAGCTGGGAGACCTGGTGGCGATGATGGGGACATTGGATTTGGTGATACCGGATATTGACCGGTAATAACCCAGCCCCCTCCAACTCCCCCGAAGGGGGAGAGTTATCGAAGCGATGATTGTGGAGAAGAATTGAGCGAAGAACGAAATAAAGTATAATGTATTTAAAATTAAAAAACTTCCCCTTCGAGTTCCCTCTCCTTTGGAGAGGGGCTGGGGAGAGGCCATATGTGGAGTTTATCAAACATATCAAGTAGTATTCATGATTGGTTGAATCAAATATTCAATCCTACATGGGCGTTGATCTTTGAAATGCTCATTGCCGGCATTGCTGTAATTGGTTTGTTTGCAACGTTGGGATTGGTGTTGGTATTGATGGAAAGGAGAGTAGCTGCATGGATGCAGATAAGGCTGGGCCCAAACCGTGTTGGTCCTAAAGGAATGTTACAGTCATTGGCAGATACATTGAAACTGTTGGTAAAAGAAGGATTAACACCGAATGGGGCAGATAAATTTTTATTCAACCTGGCCCCCATCATTGCATTGGTTGTGGCTATGTTATTGATGGCGCCGATCGCTTTTGCAAAAGATTTTCAACTTTGGGATCTGAACATTGGTGTACTATATGTATCCGCGGTTTCTTCCATCATGGTCATTAGTATCTTAATGGCAGGCTGGGCAAGTAACAATAAATATTCATTAATGGGTGCTATGCGCAGCGGTGCACAGATCGTAAGCTATGAACTATCTGCAGGTTTGTCCATTCTTACCATTGTTGTTTTAACCGGTAGTTTAAACATAAACGATATCATCAATGCACAGGCAAATGGCTGGTGGATATTTAAAGGCCATATACCGGTGATCATTTCATTTGTGATCTTTATTATTGCAGTAACAGCAGAAACAAACCGTGCTCCCTTCGACCTGGCTGAAGCGGAGTCTGAATTAACTGCCGGTTTTCATACCGAATATTCAGGAATGAAATTCGCTTTGTTTTTCCTGGCAGAATATATCAATGTGTTTATTGTATGTGCCATTGGCGCCACCTTATTTTTAGGCGGGTGGATGCCTTTTCATATCGGTAATTGGGAAGGATTTAATCATGTGATGGATTATATCCCATCCAGTATATGGTTCTTTGGAAAAACCTTTTTCTTAATATTTGTGATCATGTGGTTCAGGTGGACATTCCCACGTTTGCGGATTGACCAGTTATTAAATTTGGAATGGAAATATTTGTTGCCCATCAGTATGTTTAATTTATTATTGGTAACAGCGATCGCAATATTGGGATGGCATTTTTGACCTCACCCCAACCCCTCTCCTTGAGAAGAGGGAACTGGAAGATTGGAGCGAAGATGAATAGAATTAAATGGAAATATATTTTTGGATTTTAATTATGAAACAAGAAATAAAATTTATAAAAGGATCATTCTTAATTAACGAAATCAAACTCCCTCTCCTCAAGGAGAGGGTTGGGGTGAGGTAAATATGTTTATAGTAAAATACATAAAAGACATTTTCAGCGGCATTAAATCGCTGCTCATAGGCATGCGCCGTACCGGTTATTATTTTACGCATCACAAAGAGATCATCACCCAGCAATATCCCGATAACAGGGAGACACTAAACCTGCCGGAACGTTTTAAGGGAGAAGTGGTTTTGATACATGATGAAAATAATGAGCATGCCTGCACGGGTTGCACGGCCTGTGAGCTGGCCTGCCCCAATGCAACGATCAAAATTGTTACGCAATTTGATATTACACCCGAAGGCAAAAAGAAAAAAGCACTTGACAAATTTGTGTATCACCTGGAACTGTGTACCCTGTGCAATTTATGTATCATCGCCTGTCCAACAGATGCTATTAAAATGGCACAAACGTTTGAACACAGTGTGTTCGATAGAAGTGAACTGACCAAAATTTTAAATAAACCGGGTTCAAAAATAAGAGAAGGGATAGAATAATGAATTAAAAATTAAAAATTAAAAAATTAAAAAATTTTAACTTTTCGGCGCTTCAAATGAAAATAGCTTTTGAGTTTTGACTTTTTATTTTTGACTTATTCATGAGCGGATCAACGATCATATTTTATTTACTGGCTGCGCTTACTTTAGTGTGTGGGCTGCTGGCTGTTACCACCAGGATGATCTTCCGGGCGGCCATCTATTTATTGTTTACATTGATCGGCATTGCCGGAATTTATTTTTGGCTGCAATACGAATTCATTGCTGCTGTACAGATCGTGGTGTATGTTGGGGGGATTGTGGTGCTGATCATTTTTTCTATTTTCTTAACGCAGCAGGCCGGTGACCTGTTGCCCAAACAAAAAATGGGGCGACAGCTATTTTCTGCACTGGCAGCATTTTGCGGCCTGGCATTGGTGCTGCTGCAATTGGCACAACACGAATTCGTTCCAACTGCTAATAAAGCAATTGAACCAACTGTGGCCAATATTGGCAATCAAATGCTGGGTGTTGATGATCATGGTTACGCACTGCCTTTTGAAGTGGTGAGTATTTTATTGCTGGCCGCACTGGTGGGCTGTATTGTGATCGCCTTAAAAATCAAACCCGAAGAAGCATGATGGAGCCGGGACTATACCATATACTGATCATCAGTACTGCACTGTTCTTCATCGGCGTGTTTGGTTTCTTCACCAGGAGAAATCTGGTCACTATGCTGATGAGTGTAGAGTTGATACTGAACAGTGTGAACCTGAATTTTATTGCTTTTAATAAATACCTGTGGTACGACAAATTAGATGGTGTTTTCTTTACCATTTTTATTATTGCCATCGCTGCTGCAGAAGCTGCGGTTGCTATTGCTATCATTATAAATTTATACCGAAGTCATAGATCGATCGATGTGGAGAACGCTGAGGAAATGAAGTATTAACCTCACCCCAACCCCTCTCCTTGAGGAGAGGGAACTGGAAGATCAAAGCGAGGATGAATAGAAAGACAAAAAGTTGAAATGCTTAATTACAAATGTTGATTAAAATATAATAGCCCGGCCTCCCTCTCCTGAAGGAGAGGGAACGAGGGCGAGGTCATGCCAAACGCAACTTACATAACGCTCATTATTTTACTGCCACTGGCAGGGTTTTTAATGCTCGGGCTTTTCGGCAGAAAGTATTTTAAAAATACCTCCGGCATGATCGGAACAACTTTATTATTGATTTCAACAGTGCTGGCCTTGTATACAGCTTATGGTTATTTCTTTGAGTATGGGAAAGTAGATGGCGTTTATCAAAAATTTGTTCCGTTAAAATATACCTGGTTAGAATTCTCAGCGGGCGTATCAATAGACATGGGTATTATCATTGATCCTATATCTGTCATGATGCTGGTAGTGGTGACTTTTATTTCCCTGATGGTGCACATTTACAGTCTCGGTTATATGAAAGGCGATGAACGCTTTCCTGTTTATTATGCCTTTCTCGGGCTGTTTACTTTTTCTATGTTAGGACTGGTTATCTCCTCCAACATTTTCCAGATCTATATTTTTTGGGAACTCGTTGGCGTTTCTTCTTTTTTACTCATTGGTTATTATTATGATAAACCAAGTGCAGTTGCCGCTTGTAAAAAAGCTTTTATTGTTACACGCTTTGCTGATGTTGGATTTCTGATCGGTATATTGATCCTGTCTTTTCATTCCGGCACACTTGATTTTAATACACTCATCTACACATTGACTTCGCCTGAAACTGAAGGGTATAAAAGTGCTGCTGCTGCAACTTTCCTTGGTGTATCTGCATTAACCTGGGGATTGGTTTTGGTATTTATTGGTGGTGCAGGTAAAAGTGCGATGTTCCCTTTACACATCTGGCTGCCCGATGCGATGGAAGGCCCGACCCCGGTTTCGGCATTGATACATGCTGCAACCATGGTAGTGGCCGGTGTATTTTTAGTGGCCAGGTTATTTCCTGTCTTTGCGATTTCATCTCCTGGTGCTTTGAGTTTGGTTGGTTATGTAGGTGCCATCTCGGCATTAATTGCTGCTGTTATTGCCTGTACACAAACTGATATTAAAAGAGTGCTGGCCTATTCCACCATGTCACAGATCGGTTACATGATGTTTGCACTGGGTGTTTCTAAATATGGCGGAGAAGACGGCCTGGGTTATACAGCTTCCATGTTCCATTTGTTTACACATGCGATGTTTAAAGCATTATTGTTCTTAGGCGCCGGCGCAGTCATACATTATATACATAGTAACGAGATGAAAGACATGGGAGGCTTAAGAAAATATTTACCCATCACCCACATTACATTTTTAATTGCCTGTCTTGCAATAGCTGGTGTACCACCATTTGCAGGCTTCTTCAGTAAGGAAGAGATTTTATTGGCTGCTTACAAAAACAATCCAACCATTTACTGGATAGCATTGATCACTTCGGGCTTAACAGCTTTTTATATGTTCCGTTTGTACTTCAGTATTTTCTGGAACAAAGAACATCAGTATCATGCGAAACAAGATAAGGCCGAAATTCCGAATGCAGTGGTCCCCTCTCCTTTGGAGTTCACGAGTGAAGCGAAGGGAAAGAGCGTACCTCCAGGGGGAGAGGCCGGTGAAGGCGGTTTTGCTATGATGATGCCACTGGTGCTTTTAGCTGTTGGTGCGGCGGTTGCCGGTCTCATCCCTTTCGGACATTATGTTAGTTCGGATGGAACAAGATTAGCAACGGAATTTCATTTGCAGTTTTCCATTGCCCCTGTTGTATTAGGACTGGCGGGCATTTTTATGGCGATGTGGATGTATAAAAAAGAGAACAGCAAGCCGGATAAATTTGCTTCATCATTGAAAGGTATATACAAAGCAGCCTATCATAAATTTTATATTGATGAGATCTACCTGTTCATCACACAAAAGATAATTTTCAACCTGATCGGCAGACCGGCAGCATGGTTTGATAAGAATGTTGTAGATGGATTGATGAATTCAACCGGTAACAGCACAAGAGATATTTCAGAAATAATAAAAGGTTTTCAGTCGGGTAAAGTACAGCAATATGCCATTTACTTTTTAGTGAGCATTATCGGGCTGGCTTTATTTTTTATTTATTGGGCGAAGTAAGCCCCTCCCGACCTCCCCGGAGGGGAGGAGAAGGACAAGTGTAAAAAAATAGTGAGTTGTTTGCTGAGTAGAAAAAAAATGTTGAGATGGAAGTTAAAAAGTTTATTAATGATTTAAAGAACCGCTACTTTCCGCTAGCCAGCGGAGAAGGAGAAGGAGGATGGGGCTTATGAATCTATCGTTATTGATATTATTACCATTACTTACAGCGATAGTTATATTGCTGATGCGGAACGCTGCACAGGTAAAATGGGTGGCACTGGCAGGCGCAACGATCCAGTTTGTATTGGCTTTTGTAATGCTGTATCTTTTCCGGCAGCAAAGAGCAGAAGGCAATCCTGCACAAATGTTATTCGAAACACAGTACAACTGGTTCCCTTCCTGGAATATCAGTTTTCATTTGGGTGTTGATGGCATTTCTGTTGCCATGATCCTGTTAACAGCTTTTGTAGTTATTGCAGGCGTGCTGGTTTCCTGGAACGTAACCAAAATGACAAAGGAATTTTATTTCCTACTTATCTTATTAAGTATGGGTGCTTATGGATTTTTTATTTCGCTTGACCTGTTCATCCTGTTCTTCTTTTTAGAGATAGCTGTTATTCCCAAATATTTACTCATTGGTATTTGGGGAAGTGGCAAAAAAGAGTACAGTGCCAATAAGCTGGCATTGATGTTAATGGGTGGCTCGGCATTGGTGCTGGTTGGAATGCTTGGGGTTTATTTTACCGGGGGACATAGTTTTGACCTGCTGGAATTATCTAAACTGAATATTCCTGTTAAAACACAAATGATCTGTTTCCCGCTGTTGTTTGTTGGGTTTGGGGTCTTCACAGCACTATTTCCTTTTCATACCTGGGTGCCCGACGGACACTCTTCTGCACCAACAGCGGGTTCTATGTTCCTTGCCGGGATCTCTATGAAACTGGGTGGTTACGGTTGTTTGCGAGTGGCGACATATATTATGCCGGAAGGCGCAAAAGAATATGCAAACATCATCATTGTACTTTCTGTCATCGCCATTTTATATGGTGCTTTCGCTACCATGATGCAGAAGGACCTGAAATACATCAACGCATATTCTTCTGTTAGTCACTGCGGATTTGTTTTACTCGGTATTGGTATGCTCACCAAAACTTCCATGACGGGTGCAGTGATGCAAATGGTATCACATGGTTTGATGACTGCTCTTTTCTTCGCCATCATTGGTATGATATACGAACGTACGCATACCAGGCAGGTGAGTGAAATGGGCGGACTGCTAAAGAAAATGCCTTTTATCAGCACGGTCTTATTTATTGTTGGACTTTGTTCTTTGGGTTTACCCGGGCTCAGTGGCTTTGTTGCGGAGATGACCGTATTCATGGGCTCATGGGAGCATCCGGATACATTCAGAAGAGTGGCAACCATTCTTGCCTGTCTTTCAATTGTTGTGACAGCCGTTTATATTTTACGTGCCGTTGCAAAAACAGCCATGGGGCCTTTAAAAGAAGGTTTTGAAAATTTAACCGATGCAACATGGAATGAAAAACTGGCTGCATTGATCCTGATAGCAGGGATCATTGCGATCGGTGTAGCGCCTTCCTGGCTTAATGACCTGTTGAGGCCCGGGGCAGAAATAGTAATGAATAAAATTGGTAAATAACAATGTGAAAATAAAATAATGAACAAGGAACAAAGAATTTCGAATGATGATCGGAATTAACAACTTCAGAATTCAATATTCCTTATTCAATATTCAAATAAGATATGCTGAATGATTTATTAATATTAATGAAACCTGAACTGGTAATAACCGGTATCATTTTCCTGATCCTTTTCATTAAAATAGGAAAGGGATTAAAAAATGAATACCTCTTATTGCTGATACAGTTTTTATTGCTGTTTAATTTTGTTTACGGTTTCTTTTTCAATGCTGAAGGTCGGTTGTTCGATGGTATGTACCTCACCACAAATATGATCGCCCTGCAAAAGAACATGCTAAGCCTGGCTGTTTATCTCATCTCCTTATTATTTGCGGGCTGGTTTAAAAGATCAGAACACATGCCGGAGTTTTTTATATTGATGCTGTCGGCATTGCTGGGTATGTTCTTCCTTATTTCCAGCGGCAATTTACTGATGTTCTTTTTGGCACTGGAACTGGCCACCATACCTGTTGCAGCCATGGCCAATTTCGACCTGGATAAAAAATTATCCTCCGAGTCGGCCATGAAGATGATCTTATCTTCTGCATTTTCTTCAGGTATCCTGTTGTTTGGCATCTCATTGATCTATGGAGCTACCGGCACCATTAATTTTGCAGAACTACCTCAACACCTTAATGGAAGCCCGTTGCAGGTACTTGCACTGGTATTTTTATTTTCAGCCTTCGCTTTTAAATTATCCATTGTACCCTTTCATTTATGGACAGCAGATGTGTATGAAGGATCGCCCATGGCAACCACATCATTTCTTTCTGTTGTATCAAAGGGTGCTGTGGCATTTATTTTTATGGCAACATTGTATAAAGTATTTCAGCCCATGGAAGCTATTTGGTACAATATGGTGATGGTATTGTCCATTGCCACCATGGTGATCGGCAATCTTTTTGCCTTGCGGCAACAGAATATCAAGCGTTTCCTTGCTTTTTCTTCCATAGCACAGGTTGGTTTTATTTTAGTGGGTATCAGCAGCGGCGATCCTGTTATTGGTACAACGTCCGTTGTTTATTTTATTTTGATCTATGTTTTTTCAAACCTGGCAGCATTTGGCGTAGCTGCGACCATTGCGGAGCAAACCAACCGGGAATATATCGATGATTATAAAGGCATGTATCAAACCAATCCATTCTTAAGCTGGGTATTGGCGCTGGCATTGTTTTCATTAGCCGGTATCCCGCCAACAGCAGGGTTCTTCGGTAAATTATTTTTGTTGACTGCCGGTGCTGCAAAAGGAAGTTATTTATTTATCACCATTGCAGCCCTCAACATGATCATCTCTTTATATTATTATTTGCGGGTGATCAGGTCGGTGTTCATGGAAAAAAATGACCGCCCCCTGGAAAAAATAAAATTGCAACCATCTGCAAAATTGGGATTGATCATTTGCGGCGCAGGTATAATATTGGTTGGATTATTGAGCTGGATATATGATTACATACAGTCAATGGTCTAGTATTTTATCTAAACTTACTAAACCATCTAAACTTACTAAACCTGTATTATGGCCATAAATAAAAATCACGAATTTGAAGAACTGGATGGCGTTAAATGCGGCATAGTGGAAAAAAATGTATTGCCCGAAAGAATCGCCTTCTTAAAAAAGATACTGGAGTACAATAAATTCACCGTAGTTGTTGTTCCATCCCCACCGCCCAAAGTTGCTCCAGTCCCCATAGCTATCGGGAGTGTCAAGGCTGTAGAGGGAGAAGAAGCACCTGCGCCGGTTGAAGCAACTCCACCAGTTACTGCTCCTGAAACTTTTACAATTGGTGTTAATGATTATACTTTCAATACCATTAATGCCATTTTTGGAAGGTTACTTAAAACGCCGGATGGGCATGTGGTTACACTGGCTTACTGGGAGCAGAAAGAAAATGTAAGCCATGATGAAGTGCCTTATTATGAGAAGTAAAGTAACGCTTGATCATTTCTTAGCGGTCAATATTATTCTTTTAATAGATTATCCAGTAATGATATCGCCAGATTTTTTGATGCCAGGTAATCTTTAAGTTTGGTCAATTCGTCTATATAGGTTTCCCTGAAATAAAAACCGGTTAATGATCCGGGATCTGTATAAACCCAATATAGCCATTGTATATATTGTTTTGCAATGGCTAACCCCTTGCTGATCTCTTCGGCTTCAATAAAATAATAGGCAAGGCTTTTTGCGCTTTTAATTTGAGTAGCATTTATTTTCGGACAGGCAGCATCCAATTTATAAAGCCATTTTTTAAAATTAACTGTATCTTTTTTTTCAAGGTAGTAATTGAATATGCAGTAGTAAAGATTAAAAAAAGTATCATCACCGTCAAATGAAATGAGGTCACCATCATTGCTCAATACCGGAATATATTTTTCAACTATGAATTTTTCAAGCGCTTTTACTTCCATATTATTGAGTATCTGCCTGGAAAGGTCCTGAAGGATCAATTTATACACTATGCCTTGCTGCATGAGTTTCTTTTCAAAAGGATTTTTTGTACTTGTAAAATAAACAGGATGTTTGGATATGTTATTTAAAACAATATCGAATAAAGCTATATCATTAATAAGATAGTAGCTCTCGTTAAGTTCAAAGGAAGTGGTTTTTTTAATACCTGTATCCGGTGCGTTTTTCGGGAAAATTCTGAATGTGATCGAAGCGCTTGAATAAGGATATGAAGAATAGTTACTGGTACCGTTTTCACCGGGCGTAAAAGGATATTTTTTGCCGTAAATTATTTTCAGGAATTGATTTAACGGGATCGTTTTTTTTGCAGCTAAAACTTTTTCATTCTTTAAAAAATAAGTGACATCACTTTCGGGATACTGGAGAAATGAATCGGGGATCGAAAGTGAAAGCAATTTTTTTCGCCTAAACATGTCGATATAAACAGGCATAGCCAGCAGGCTGGTATTGATAACTAAAATATCTTTCCTGAAATTGTACTTTTCCTGCACATACCACAATTGATAAGTATCATTGTCGCCATAAGTAAACAGGATCGCATTGGGTTCACAGGAATTTAGGTAATTTTTTTGCCTGTTGGATATAGGGTTCTGATAAAGAGATTTTCTCGATGTATTGCTTGGCCAGATCATCATTTCCGCACATGGTCATATGGCTATAGCCATTCATGTATTGATTGAACGATTTTAAACCCGCATTACCAACAATAGTTTTGTAAGTGGGATTTACCTTAAATAATTTGTCAAATTGAATAATGCCATTATCCAACGCTTCCTTTGCTTTGGCAACTCTTTGAGGTGATGGATATTCAAGTCTGCCCAATTTTCTGTGAAGGGTATCATTGCCGGGGATCAAGCCGCCATTTTGAAACCAGAGGTAGCTATAAGCAAGTGCATTATATGCTCTTCCCAGTCCATCGAGCATAGTATCTGAGAGATCGGGCTGTTGACCAAAATCCTTGATAATATCAGTAACCCAGCCATTGTAACCATAATACGGAATACGTTCAAAGCCATGCCAATCAAAAGTACTTCCATCTTTGTTTAGAAATCTTTCAAGCTGCTTTGCCATATCAACATCCCCTGGAATTGTATAAAACTTGCCCAGATTGAGGTATTTATTTTCGGCGAAAGAGTAAAACAACCTTTCTTCCAATGTGCTGTCAGACTGCAACCTGTTTACCTGTAATACGTACCAGCCTTCTTTCTTTTTTGCAAAAGTTGTATAGTCCTTATAATCTTCCGACGCTTCGTAGTTAGAACAGAATTTCTTTATTACATCTATGTATGAGGGTGTGGCCTGCTGTGAGAAAAGAGCCGCAGAAAGAAATACCCCGAAAAATAGGAAAAGAAGTTGTTTCACGATCATAAATATAACAAACCCATTGCAAAACGGTGCAATGGGTTTGTTGTATGCCTGCAATAATTTTAGTTTATCTTTTCCAGGATTAGTTTCTTAACCTGACTTAATGCAATTCTTTCCTGCACCATCGTATCCCTGTAACGAATGGTAACTGTATTGTCTTCTTTTGTCTGGTGATCGATCGTTACACAAAATGGTGTACCAATGGCATCCATGCGCCTGTATCTTTTACCAATTGCATCCTTTTCTTCATAAAAACACATAAAGCTGTTCTTGCAATCATCCATCAGATCTTTTGCAATTTCAGGCAGGCCATCTTTTTTTAATAAAGGAAGAATGGCGAGTTTGGTAGGAGCGATCATTGCCGGGATCTTTAACACCACGCGGCTGTCTTCAGTACCGTCTTCTTTTGTCCATTTCTCATCCGTATAAGCAAGGCTGATGATGGTTAGGAAAAGCCTGTCTAAACCAACAGATGTTTCAACCACAAAGGGCGTATAGTTACCATAAGGTTTTCCATCTTCTTTCAGGTCATTATCAAAATACTGTATCTTCTTTTTACTGAATTCCTGGTGTTGCTTAAGGTCAAAGTCTGTACGGCTGTGAATACCTTCCAGTTCTTTCCAGCCGAATGGAAACTCAAATTCAATATCCAAAGCTGCATCAGCATAATGCGCCAGTTTCACATGATCATGAAAGCGTAATTTCTCTGCAGGGATACCCAGGCTCTGGTGCCATTTTTTTCTTTCTTCCTTCCAGAAGTTATACCATTCCATTTGTGTACCCGGACGAACAAAGAACTGCATTTCCATCTGTTCAAATTCACGCATGCGGAAAATGAACTGGCGTGCCACGATCTCATTCCTAAAAGCCTTACCGGTTTGTGCAATACCAAAAGGAATTTTCATCCTGCCGGTCTTTTGTACGTTTAAAAAATTTACAAAAATGCCCTGGGCTGTTTCCGGGCGCAGGTACACTTTATTCTCATCCGGGTTATCTGAGGCTACCGCACCAAACTCAGTAGAGAACATCAGGTTGAACTGGCGTACATCTGTCCAGTTGGAGGTTTTACTAACGGCACATTTTATTTTATTGTCTTCAATTAATTGTTTAAGCCCTGCATAATCATCTTTAGCAAGCAATGCATCCATTAAATCCAGGGTATCCTTTGCCAACTGCTCATTGCCGTCTGCCGACTGTTCTTCTGCAAAACCTTCAATCAAATGATCAACCCTATATCTTTTATTGCTGTCTTTATTATCAATCATGGGGTCGCTGAAATTATCTACGTGTCCCGAGGCCTTCCATGTTGTGGGATGCATGAAAATAGCCGCATCAATACCTACAATATTGTCGTGCATTTGTGTCATACTCTTCCACCAATAGTCACGGATGTTCTTTTTTAACTGTGCACCGTTCTGTCCATAGTCATACACAGCTGCCAGTCCATCATATATTTCTGAAGACTGGAAAATATAACCGTACTCTTTACAATGGGAGATCAACTCCTGGAAGTTATTTGATTCGTTTGCCATAAGGCTGCAAAAGTAAGGCAAAACTCAAAATATTCTATGATGCCTTTATACTGCGGGAAATTAAAGGGAAAGACAACCTAAAAATATTATTCTGGTTTTTCCTTTGTGGGCGGCGGCGGTGTTTCAGTTGTAGGAATAACAGCTTTTGTTTCCGGCTGCTGTTGTATTGGTTTTACTGATTCTACTTCGATCTCCTGCACCCACACTGCGTAGCTGTTGGGATAGATACGGCTGCCACTATGTACGGTATATACATGTGTAAAAACAGCACCAAAATATAAGATCACTGCCGAATAATATACCCAAACCAACAGCACAATTACAGTTCCCGCTGTACCATATGTACTTGATAATGTGCTATGCCCAATATAATAACTGATCAAAAATTTACCTGCCATAAAAAGTGCGGCAGTTGTAAATGCACCGGCCCGTACATGTTTCCATTGTACCCGGGCATCGGGCAGCAATTTAAAGATCATGGCAAATAACAGTGATATAATACCAAAAGTGATAATGAGATTAAAAATATACACCACAATAACAGCAAGGTCAGGAAATGCCTGGGTAAGCCGGTTGATGAGTGCATCCATGGCTCCATTGATCAGCAACGATACGAGTAACAAAAACCCCAGGCTTATTACCAGTGAAAAGGAAAGTAGCCGGTTAATGAGCATTTTCAAAAAACCTGTTCCTTTTGGTTTTGATTTTAATTTCCAGATATGATTAATGGAGTCCTGTATCTCGCTGAATACACTGGTGGCACCGATCAATAAAGTAATAATTCCAACTATGGTAGCAAAATAGCTATCCTTTGACAAAGCCGCACTCTTAATAGTTTGTTGTACCTGTAAAGCCGCATCATTGCCTACAAAACCGGCCATCTGGTGGTATAAGGTCCCTTCAACTGCTTCACGGCCATAAAAAATATTGCTAATGGAAATGATAATGATGAGCATGGCGGGTAATGAAAAAATGGTATAGTAAGCCAACGCAGCACTCAGTTTTAAAACTTTATTGTCGATAAAATCAGAAAAGGATTGTTTGGTGATCGACCAGATACTTTTGGAGAATTTTTTCATTTGATTATTTAAGTTTCTCATTATTTTTATGCCTGTCTGCATCTCTTGTATTTTTCTTTTCAAAATTCTTCTGCAGGGCTTCGGTTAAATTAACACCTGTTTGGTTGGCCAGGCAGATTAATACCCATAATACATCGGCCATTTCATCACCCAGGTCTTTTTCTTTATCAGTTTCTTTAAAAGACTGTTCACCATATTGCCGCACCATGAGCCTGCTTAACTCACCAACTTCTTCCATAAGTATGCCAAGATTGGTCAATTCATTGAAGTAACGCACACCAGTGCTATTCACCCATTCATCTACTTTTTTTTGTGCGTCATTGAGTGTAATATTTTGCATAGAATAAATGTAAGTAAAAAGAATGGACTAAAGTCCGTTGATCATTTTTATCACTTGCCCCGCCCTTAAGGGCGGGGCAATGCAAGTAAGTAGCCAGGGCTTTAGCCCAATAATTTACTCTTTATTTTTTGAATCGATAGCTATAGTTACCGGGCCATCATTTAAAAGAGAAACTTGCATATCAGCACCAAACACGCCTGTAAATATTTGCTTACCCAGGTCAGTCTCCAGTTGTGTTATCATTTTTTCATAAAGGGGAACTGCAATTACAGGTTTGCTTGCTTTAATATAAGAAGGACGATTTCCTTTTTTTGTTGAAGCATGTAAAGTAAACTGGCTTACCAGTAAAATATCTCCATCAATATCTTTCACTGAAATATTTGGTATTTTACTCTCATCATCAAAAACGCGGAGGTTAACGATCTTGTTGCTTAGCCATTCAATATCTTCGTTGTTATCGGAATCTTCAATACCGACCAGGACAAGCAGCCCACGATTGATCGCTGCAAATGCAGTACTGTCAATGGTTACAGAAGCCCGCGAAACTCTTTGAATTACTACTCTCATGTTTACAAATATACCTTCAATCTATTAATAAAAAATCCCCCGTTTTTTAGCGGGGGGCTTTTATTTATTTTCTGTTTGCCATGATCAGTGCCAATGCACCGATCGGAAGTGGGATCCACCAGACGTCATAAAGTTCAGATAAATTAGCGGATCCCTTTCCAATAACATACATAGCAATGGATGCTATGATACAAAGTACACCAACAATGTAGAAGACCTTTTTTTTGTTCATATCAGTTTGGTTTTTCATAAATCTAATCAATAAGATCTGTCTGTGCAATAGCACGGTGATTTTTTTTTGTTGCATAAACGAAATCCTGCGATTTAAAAAAAAATATTTTCCCCGGTAAATTAAAATGACGCAAAGATCAAGGCATATAGATAATGCCTGGATCTAAAACCGGCAGATCGGATAATGACCCCGAAAAAATTAATTACAAATTCTGTCGAAAAGGATCAAAAACCTTTAAAACAGCCTGAAATCAGCCAATTGAATTTTTAATGAAAATTCCAAGAATTTAACCCAACAATTTTTAAATAAGCTGGGGAAAAGCAAGCAAAAGCAATACCCGTTTGCATCTTCCAAATTATCCACCATTTTTGTCCACAGGTGTTAATATTTATAAGTTTGATTGTTCAGTCAATACAAATATTTTCGTTTGCTTAACAATTACTTAACCCACCTACCAAAGCTATTTATAAGATATGTCTAAAAAAAATCAACCTG
>JBDSGK010000146.1:0-8329 GCA_039919015.1 Ferruginibacter sp. | reverse complement strand
ATGCCTGGTGGCAGCGAGTGGATCCTTATTATCATCGTTGTACTGTTAATGTTTGGGGGTAAAAAAATTCCTGAACTGATGAGGGGCGTTGGCCGTGGAATGCGTGAATTTACAGACGCAAAGAATAATGTGAAGAGTGAGATCGAAGAGGGTATGAAGGAAAAAGAAGTAAAATAAAATTATCCGGGAATGAGTTATTCCTGTTTTTCGGCTGAAGTGCACCTTTTAAGAGGGAACACTTCAGCCGATTTTATATTAACCCGATCAGCATTATTTCTATGTTTTTATACAAGGATATAAGACAATATCACCTGGACCTGGCAGACAATAAAATAAATTGTGTTACTGCTGTTGAATTTTACCTGCAACAAATTGATGCCAATAAAAAACTGAATGCTTTTACAGAAGTATGGACCGATGAGGCATTGGAGCAAGCCAGGCAATTGGATGAAAAAAGAAAAAGCGGAGGGTCTTTGAAGAAACTTCATGGGGTGGTGATCGCCATCAAGGATGTTATCTGCTATAAAGATCATAGGGTAACTGCTGCTTCAAAAATTTTAGAAGGATTTAAAAGTTTATACACTGCTACAGCTGTGCAACGTTTATTGGATGAAGATGCCATCATAATTGGTTCCTGCAATTGTGATGAATTTGCCATGGGCAGTTCCAATGAAAACTCCGTGTATGGAAACGTTTTAAATGCATTGGATAATACAAAGGTGCCGGGCGGATCATCAGGGGGAAGCGCTGTTGCTGTGCAGGCAGCCATGTGTATGGCCAGTTTAGGAAGTGATACAGGCGGGTCTGTAAGGCAACCGGCAGATTTTTGCGGCATTGTTGGTTTAAAGCCTACTTATGGAAGAATTTCCCGTTATGGATTGATAGCATACGCATCTTCATTTGACCAGGTAGGGATCTTTGCAAATAACGTAGCTGATATTGCTTTGCTACTGGATATCATGAGTGGGGAGGATGAGTTTGACAGTACAGCAATACAGTTGGCAGTTGGCAGTTGGCAGTTAGCTGAATACCTGACAGATAATGAGCAACTCAAAATAACTGAAAAGAAATACAGGATCGCTTATTTTAAAGAAGCCATTCATCATCCTTCTCTTGATAAAGAAATAAGAGAAAGTATTTTAAGGGTGGTTGATGACTTAAGATCGAACGGGCATACAGTTACTGAGATTGATTTTGACCTGTTGGATCATGTTGTACCTGCCTATTATGTATTAACCACTGCTGAAGCAAGCAGTAACTTAAGCAGGTATGATGGAATTCGCTATGGATACCAAACCAGGGACAATATAAAAGATTTAACAGAGTTTTATAAACGGACAAGAAGTGAGGGTTTTGGCAAAGAAGTGCAGCGCAGAATCATGTTGGGTACCTTTGTATTAAGTAGCGGTTATTATGATGCTTATTTTACCAAAGCTCAGCAGGTACGGAGGTTATTAACTGATAAAACTGATGCCATATTCATTGATTTTGATGCAGTTATAATGCCCACAAGCCCCACAACTGCATTTACTGTTGGCGATAAAAGCAGCGACCCGATCGCCATGTATTTAGCCGATATTTTTACCGTTTTTGCCAATTTAACGGGTATTCCAGGTATTTCGGTTCCGCTCTTTAAACACAGCAATGGGATGCCATTTGGACTTCAGATTATGACCAAAAAAACAGATGAACTAACTTTGCTGCAAATGGCTGATTATCTTTTAAAACGTCAGCAGGCTGATCAACTTAAAAAATGAAACAATTAATTTATATAATTATTTTTCAACTGTTTTTACTTAGTGTAAAAGCAGGTAACATGATAGATATGTCGTATCAACAAAAAGTTGTTGATACGAGTGTTATCCCGGATCCTCTGGAAGAAAAAATAATTGCTGAGGTAATAACTACAAAGGCCCCGCCAAAAGTAGAAAAAGTGCAGTACATGAGCCAGGTAACCAAGTACGGCTTTAAAAATCTATTTGCAAAATACAATTACAACCCTGCTCTACCCTACTCATCGCAGGTTAACCCAAACGCAGAAAGTTATATGCAGGATTACTTAAGGGCGCACACCAATAGCCTGAACAGTATGAAAGGCTGGGGCCAGCCTTATTTTAATTTGATAGACAATATTTTTTCTCAATATGGTTTACCCAGGGAACTTAAATACCTGGCTGTAATAGAAAGTAATTTAAGTACAAGAGCTACCAGTTGGGTTGGTGCCGGGGGGCCGTGGCAGTTTATGCCTTATACTGCCAGGGATTATGGCCTGGTTGTAAACGGCGCTTTAGACGAACGCAGGGATTATTATAAAAGTACCCATGCTGCTGCCAGGTACCTGCTGTCACTATATGCTCAAATGAAAGACTGGCTTTTGGTAATTGCTGCTTATAACGGCGGCCCGGGCAGGGTTTACAGCGCTATTAAAAAAAGCGGGAGCAGGAATTTCTGGTCGCTGCAATATTATTTACCAACAGAAAGCCGGAACCATGTAAAGAAATTTATAGCCACCCATTATATTATGGAAGGTACGGGGGGTATTACTACTACGGTATCCAATGCATCGGGTAATTATGGAGGAGGTATGAATGCGTATGATAACCAACCAAACTTAACCGAAGAAGAGAAGGAATTTGCAACTACACAAAGCATAACCGGTAAATACAATTCTTTGGTGATCACAAAAAACCTGGCAATGGACATTGTTTCCTTTAACCGCTACAATCCCGATTTCGACAATATGATGAGCATTAATGGTAATTATGACCTGCGGTTACCTGCTGATAAAATGCAACTCTTTCTGGCAAACAAATATGTTATACATAAAGAGTCCGTGCAACTTTTGCTGGGTGATAATCCGCCACCAGCCAATCAAACTACTACATACCCAACCCCGAAAAACTCAAAGAAAAAGAAGGGGTGACCCTATTTCAACACTTTCATCATTGCATCTGCCTTTAGCATACATTCTTCGTATTCCATGGCTGCATCGCTGTTATAAGTAATGGCACCTCCTGTTTGAAAGGAAAGATATTTTGCTGTTTGATTATAAAGGATACTCCTGATCACCACATTGAAATCAAAATCACCTCCTGGCTTTATATAACCAATAGCACCGGAAAACAAGCCCCGCCTGGTTTGCTCATATTGTTCAATCAATTCCATCACTTTCTTTTTGGGTGCCCCGGTCATAGAGCCCATAGGGAATGTTGCTTTAACACAGTCGATCCAGTTTATATCACCTTCCAACTCTCCGCTTACTGTACTTATCATTTGATGTACCTGGGGAAAACTGTATATCCCAAACAATTCATCCACCTTAACTGATCCCGCTTTACAGATCCTGCTCAAGTCATTCCTTACCAGGTCAACAACCATTACGTTCTCACTCCTCTCCTTACTGTTTTCCAACAGGTAATTTTTAGAAATTTCATCTGCAGCTTCATTTTGAAAATTCCTTTTGGTAGTTCCTTTTATGGGTTGAGAAAAAACCTGGTTGCCCGTTTTTTTTAAATACCGTTCAGGACTGGCGCATAAACAATAGCGTGCATTCAATTTATAAAAAACAGAGAACGGATTTGGCGATAGTGTGGTTAGCCTGTTATAGATCTGCAAAGGATCAATGTCAATATGTTCTGCAAAAAATTCCTGGCAAAAATTAATTTCATAACAGTCGCCGCGTAAAATATGCTGCCGCAATTTTTCAATAATACCATGATACTTATCCCTGCTTATTTTATTTTGAATGACAGCCCAGGGCCGAAGGCTTTCTGTAATAACCGGCGAACTTGAAAGAATGTCACTGTAAATGTTTTCAGCATCAACATCACAAAATATTTTTACTGCTGACTGATCCAGTTGAAGGACGATCTCCGGAACAAAAAAATGCATATCATCAAACCCAATACCGTCCGCGTGATCAGAATGTAATTTTTCTGTTTCATTCTTCAGGTCATAGCCAAAGTGTCCAAAAATCCATGCCTCCCGATTATTTGAATAAAAACTTTGCAGCCTGTCAAAGGCATTACCTGACTGCATTTGAATAGTAGTCTTACTTCCTGCAGCCAGTAAACATTCAAATGCAGGTTCACTAAAATCATAGTGCAGGTTATCCAATAAACAAAAAATGTTGAACCGGTTTACCCAATTCAACATTTGTATCCTAAAAATATTAAAGTCATCAACAGGAAAAGAAATACATGTTTTCACTACTTTATTTTTCCCTGTTACTTAATGCTGCACCTGTCTGCTGGCAGGCAGGTTAAAAATCGTCCTCGTCATCATCAAAGTCATCATCCAGCCCGAGGTCATTAAAGTCATCCTCTACTTTAAAATCATCATCCTCATCTTTTACTTTACCGGCTTTTTTAGCGGGCGCTTTCTTACCGGATTTTGGCACATCAAACTCATCAAAGTCCGGGTCCCAGTCATCATCCTCTTCTGCCTTGTCCCAATCATCTTCCTTTTCTACATCATCTTCGTCATCATCGTCATCTGCTCCTTTTTTCTTTGACGCAGATTTTTTCTTGGGGGCAGGAATGACATCTTCATCACCATCAAGATCATCGTCGTCATCATCATCTGCCCCTTTTTTCTTTGGTGAAGATTTTTTTATTGCGCTTATTACAGTTGCAAAATCTGCTGTAACTGTTCCTGTTGTTGTGTCGTCAGATATTAAAGTCATAATTCAAAATGGATTAATACTGTAAAATTTCCAAAACTGTTTTACATAGCCAAAAAAAACACGATGTTTTTTTTATTTTTTTTAGGCTACAACTAATTGATCCCTCCCGGGGCCGTTGCTGATATACTTTACAGGCACACCTAAAAATTCATTCAGGTAATTAATATACGTTTTCATTTCTTCGGGCATTGCCGTAAAGTCCTTGATCGCAGTTATATCCTTTTGCCATCCTGCAAATGACCGATAAACCGGCTCAATATCTACCTTGTTCATTTGAAAAGGTACATAATTTTTCTCTTCGCCATTGACTTTATACCCGTTACAAACTTTTAACTCCGGTAATCCATCCAGTATATCGGCCTTGGTCATAATAATTTGCGTAACCCCGTTTATCATACAGGCAAACTGTAATGCTATCAGGTCTATCCAGCCACAGCGGCGTGGGCGGCCTGTAGTGCTTCCAAATTCATTTCCTGTCTTACGGATCAACTCGCCCGTTTCGTCATGCAATTCAGTAGGAAAAGGGCCACTACCCACCCTGGTACAATAGGCTTTTGAAATACCAAACACTTCTTTGATCTTTTGCGGCGGTATTCCTAAACCAGTACAGACACCGGCCGATATGGTATTGCTGCTTGTTACAAAAGGGAATGTACCAAAATCAACATCCAGCATACTGCCCTGAGCACCTTCAGCTAAAACCCTTTGACCTTTTTGTATCTTTTCGTTGATGAAGTATTCTCCATTCACGATCTTAAATTCACGTAAGAATTCCATGGCTTCAAAAAATTCTTCTTCCCAGGCATTGATGTCTTCCTGGAAATTAAAATTATCCAGCAGGCGCTGGTGCTTCATCCGCAGTTTTATATAATCGGTGGTAAAACTTTTGTCGAGCAAATTACCAACACGCAATCCATTGCGTCCTGTTTTATCCATATAAGCCGGACCAATACCTTTTAACGTGCTGCCTATCTTTTCATTTCCTTTGGAAAGTTCACTGGCTTTATCCAGCGCCCGGTGTGTGGGCAAAATAAGGTGAGCACGTTCACTGATGTATAAATTCTTCTTATAATCTACGCCAAAGGCTGCTACGTTCTCACATTCCCTTTTTAATGTAATGGCATCAAGTACTACCCCATTACCGATCAGGTTCACTTTATCTTCATGAAAAATTCCACTGGGTATCTGGTGAAGTACAATTTTCTTGCCATCAACATATAAGGTATGGCCTGCATTAGGGCCACCCTGGAAACGGGCTATAACATCATAATTTTTTGCGAAGTAATCTACAATTTTACCTTTGCCTTCATCGCCCCATTGCAAACCCAGGATAACGTCTACCATTTCAGATTGAATATTTGATATTTAATATTGTTGATAACCGTGTAAAAATAAAATGAAATAACCCAACCACCTAAAATGATATTGGGTTGTTTGAAAATTGGGGAGAAAAGAAAGAATGATGTTCCGGGTTATTATTAAGCAACTTTCAGCATACTGAGTTTACTGCTGCTGAACTTGCGGTGGGCATACTCCAGCGTGACTTCAAATTCCTTTACTTTTTGAGAAGGCAATTCATACATCGCGTCGGTGAGGATACTTTCGCAGATGCTGCGCAGGCCACGGGCACCCAGTTTATACTCCAACGCTTTTTCAACCATAAAATCAAAAACAGCCGGTTCAAATCGAAGTTCTATTCCTTCAATATCAAATAAGCGGGTGAACTGTTTGATCAGGGCATTTTTGGGTTCGGTTAAAATGCTGCGGAGTGTATCGGCATCCAGGGGATTTAAATAAGTTACTACAGGTAAGCGGCCAAGCAGTTCTGGTATCAATCCAAAATGCTTCAGGTCAACGGCATTTACAAAATGCAGCAGGTTATCATGCTGGTATTCCTGCAGTTCTTTATTTACGTTAAAACCAATGGCATTTGTATTTACCCTGCGGGCAATAATTTTATCTACCCCGTCAAAAGCACCTCCGCAAATGAAAAGTATATTCTGTGTATTTACTTTTATCAGTTTTTGTTCAGGGTGTTTACGTCCGCCCTGTGGTGGCACCAATACCTCGGTACCTTCAAGTAATTTCAAGAGCCCCTGCTGCACACCTTCACCACTTACATCCCTTGTAATAGAAGGGTTATCGCTTTTTCGTGCTATCTTATCGATCTCATCAATGAATACGATACCTTTTTCTGCAGCAGCAACATCATAATTACAAGCCTGTAATAAGCGGCTGAGCATACTCTCTACATCTTCACCCACATAACCGGCTTCTGTAAATACGGTTGCGTCAACAATTGCAAAAGGCACATTCAGCATACGGGCAATTGATTTTGCCAACAGGGTTTTACCGGTACCGGTCTCTCCAACCATAATGATGTTGCTTTTTTCGATCTCTACATCATTTTCCAGTTTTTGGTTCAGCCTTTTGTAATGATTATACACGGCAACTGCCAGTATCTTTTTTGCATCATCCTGTCCGATCACATATTCATCCAGGAATTTTTTTATTTCGATGGGCTTTCTTACCGTTAATTTATGTGCCGGGGCTGCACTATGTTTATTTTCTTTGGCATTACCCAACTCCTGTTCAATGATCTCCTCGGCATGCTCCACACAGTTTTCGCAAATATGCCCATCCTGCCCGGCGATGAGTATTTTCACTTCATCGCGGTTGCGGCCGCAAAAAGAACAATGTAAGGTTTGTTGTTTAGCCATATTGCTTATTCAGTTTACCTGAATTTGATTTTTAATTATTGACAAAGCTACAAAAAAGCAACTGATCACATCACTAAGACAAGTTACCAGCCTATAACGTTGCATTTGAGATGTTATGATAAAAAAAGCCTCAAATAGAGACTTTTACTTATAAATACAGCCTGGTTGCCTTAAATTTTCTCTAAAACACCGTCTACAATCCCATAAGCAATTGATTCTTTGGCATCCATCCAGTAGTCACGGTCAAAATCATTCAGTACTCTTTCAACAGTCTGCCCGCAATTTTTTGCCAGTATTTCGGCGCCTAAATTTTTGGTTTTAAGTATTTGGCTGACCATAATTTCCAGGTCGGCACTGGTACCCTGGCCACCGCCGCTTGGCTGATGGATCATTACTTCTCCATTGGGATATATAAAACGCTTACCTTTTTCGCCGCCACTTAATAAAATACTACCCATGCTGGCTGCCATACCCATACACACGGTGCTTACCGGCGAACTGATCATTTGCATGGTATCATAAATGACCATACCACTGGTAACCATGCCACCGGGGCTGTTGATGTAAAAAGTAATTTCTTTACCCGGGTCAATGGCTTCCAGGTACATCAGGCGGTTGGTGATATCTTTTGCACTTTTGTCATCTACCACACCCCAAAGGAAGACCTTACGCTGCTCAATAAATTTTTTATCGAACTGCCAGCTGCTGAGCATTTTTTCCATGGGATTTTCGGGAACCTCTGGTGTTTCATCATCCTCAAAACGGGTAATATTATTTTGATAAAGATTCATAATGTACTTTTTATTATTTAGTTTCTTTTTTTTGTTTTTTTGCATTCATCATTAAAACCTCATCAATCAGGCCATAGTCTTTTGCTTCGCCGGATGTCAGCCATTTATCACGGTTACAATCTACTGCCACTTTA